>JBILUV010000273.1:0-4626 GCA_044370825.1 Burkholderiales bacterium
TGTACGAGGCCCCCGGCCAGCGTGTCGCGGTCGACCGCGACGCCCTGGCGGCGCAGGTCGGTGACGGCGAGGCCGGGGTAGCCGCAGGGGTCGATGGGGGCGAAGGGAGAGAGGTCCATGTCGACGTTGAGCGACAGGCCGTGGTAGCAGCAACCGCCCCGCACCTTGAGCCCCAGGGCGGCGATCTTGGCGCCGCCGATGTAGACGCCGGGTCGGTCGACGTCGCCGCTGGCGGCGAGGCCGTGGTCCGCCAGCAGGCCGACGACGGCGTCCTCCAGGGTGCGCACGAGCGCGCGCACGGTCAGGCCGAGGCGGCGCAGGTCGAGCAGCGTGTAGACGACGATCTGACCCGGCCCGTGATAGGTGATCTGCCCGCCACGATCGGTGTGGACGACGGGGATGCCGACCTCCCCGCGCGGGAAGTGTTCGGGCCGCCCGGCGATGCCGACGGTGTACACCGGCGGGTGCTCGACCACCCAGAGCTCATCGGGCGTGGCGGCGTCACGGGCGGCGGTGAAGTCCTTCATGGCCTGCCAGGCGGGCAGGTAGTCGCGCCGGCCGAGCGGGCGTACCACGGGCGCTGTCAGCGATGCCGGCAGGCAGGGCGGTGCGGCGGCAGGTGCCGCGGCGGCCGGCGTCGGGATCACAGCACCATGACCACCTGCGGGTGGTCGCAGAGGTCGCGGTAGATGGCGTCGAGCTGTTCGCGCGAGGTTGCGCGGATGACGCAGGTGACCGAGAGATAGCTCTTCTGTTTGCTCATGCGCATCTCGATGCTGCCGCCGTCGAAATCGGGGGCGTGTCGGCGCACGATGGCGACGAGCTCCTGGGCCAGGCCCGGGCCCTGCCGCCCCATGACCTTGATGGGGAAGTCGCAGGGGTACTCGATGAGCGATGGCTGGGTGTCGTCCATGCTCATGCGCGTGTCGCCGGGGGGCGGGTGTCGGCCTGGAGCAGGTCGTACACCCGGCGGAACAGCGGGCCGGGCCGGCCATCGCCGACCGGCCGGCCGTCCAGAGTGGTGATGGCCAGCAGCTCGCGGGTGGAGCTGGTGAGCCAGATCTCGTCGGCGGCGCGTACCTCGGCCTCGGGGACGTCGCGCTGCTCGACGGTCAGTCCGCCGGCGCGGGCCAGCTCGACCACGGCGTCGTAGGTGATGCCGGCGAGGATGAGGTGGCCCACTGCGGGCGTGGCCACGACGCCGTTGCGCACGATGAACAGGTTGCTGGCCGAGCCTTCGGTGAGGAAGCCGTTGCGCAGCAGGACCACCTCGGCGGCGTCGTGGTCCACGGCGAACTGGCGCAGCAGGACGTTGGGCAGCAGGGAGGTGGACTTGATGTCGCAGCGGTACCAGCGGTTGTCGGTGGTGGTGACCGCCCGCACGCCCTGCTCGACCAGCTCGCGCGCCGGCCGGACCAGGGGGTTGGACATCATGAAGACGGTGGGCACGACATCCTTGGGGAAGGCGTGGTCGCGGCGCGCCACGCCGCGGGTGACCTGCAGGTAGACCGACTGGTCGTCGTGCGGTTGGCGCGCCACCAGTTCGGTGATCAGCGCCTCCCAGCGTTCCGTCGAGCAGGGATTGGCGATGCGCACGGCGGCGAGGCTGCGTCCGAGGCGGGCGAGATGGCTGGCGATGCGGTAGGGCCGGCGGCCGTAGACCGGAACGACTTCGTAGACCCCGTCGCCGAAGATGAAGCCCCGGTCCAGCACCGGGATGCGCGCCTCCTCGAGAGGCAGGAACTCGCCGTTCAGATAGCAGGTCACGAGCGTCAGTCGAACATGAGTCGCAGGCTGTCCCAGGCGCGGCCGAAGATGTTGGCGACGCCGGTCTCCTCCAGTGCCACCACCGGATACTTGCCGTAGGGCTTGCCGTCCAGTGTGACCGTCAGCGTGCCGATGGGTTCGCCGGCCGGCACCGGCGCGATGAGCGGCTGGCGGCTCTCCAGGGTGGCCTTGAGGCGATCGGCCCGCCCGATGGGCACGGAGAGGTG
Source organism: Burkholderiales bacterium (assembly GCA_044370825.1). Classification (GTDB taxonomy): domain Bacteria; phylum Pseudomonadota; class Gammaproteobacteria; order Burkholderiales. The sequence goes on from JBILUV010000273.1 coordinate 1,995, forward strand.
GAGGTCCTCGGTGAACCCGGCGCGCAGTTCGGAACGCGAGCCCTTGAACACCGGCAACACGCTGACCGCCTGATCCTTCTGGTACAGCCTTACGGTCTCGTAGAACTGGAAGCCGTAGTTGAGCAGCTTCTGGCTCTCGGTGGCGCGCGCCGATTCGGAGGCCGTGCCGAGCACGACGGAGATGAGCCGGCGCGGCTCGCGCCTGGCGGTGGCGATGAGGCAGTAGCCGGCGGCCTCGGTGTGGCCGGTCTTCAGTCCGTCGACGGTCGGGTCGAGGAACAGCAGGCGGTTGCGGTTGTACTGGGTGATGTTGTTGTAGCGGAACTCGCGGATCGAGTAGAGCGGCAGGTACTCGGGGAAGGCGCGGATGAGCTCCGCCGCGAGGGTGGCGAGGTCGCGCGCCGTGGTGTAGTGCTGCGGATCGGGCAGCCCGGTGGAGTTGGTGAAGTGGGTATTCTTCAGCCCCATGCGGGCGGCCTGCTTGTTCATGAGCTCGACGAACGAGTCCTCGCTGCCGCCGACGGTCTCCGCCAGCGTTACGGTGGCGTCGTTGCCCGACTGCACTACCATGCCCTTGAGCAGGTCTTCCACGGTGGCGGGTACGCGTGGGTCGAGGAACATGCGCGAGCCCTCGGTCCCGTAGCCGCGCTCGGACACGCGCGCCAGCTGGTCGAGGGTGATGCGCTTCTGCTTCAGCGCGTCGTACACCAGAAAGGCCGTCATGACCTTGGTGAGCGACGCTGGCTCGATGCGCCGGTCCGGCTCCTTCTCAACCAGCAGCTGGCGGCTCTGCCAGTCGAGCAGCACCCAGGACCTGGCTGCCAGCGCCGGCGGGCTGGGGATGAGTGGCGGGGCGGACTGCGCGGATGCGGAGACGAGGAGTGCCAGCAGGGACAGCCAGGCGAGCAGGGATCGGATCATGTCATGACGCTTGCAAAACGCGAATTATAGGCCGGCCCCACGCCACCCTGGCGGTGATTGCCGCAGTGCAGCGTGATTGGCGACAATGGGCGATTGCAAGCCGCAGGCGTGGAGGGTGGAGATGATGGTTTCGTGGAACAGGCGGTTGGTGGGGGGCGCGGCAGGCGCACTGGCGTGGGCGATGACGGGGCTGGCGGTTGCGGCGGACGCACCCGTGGAGGTGAGCGAGGCCTGGGTCCGGGCCACCGGCGCCGGCCAGCCGGTGGGCGCGGCCTACGCTTCGATAACCGCCCGCGCGGCGGTACGGCTCACCGGGGTGCGCGCGCCGGTGGCGAAGACGGTGGAGGTGCACGAGATGAAGCATGAGGGCGGAGTGATGAAGATGCGCTCGCTGAAGGAGATCCGCATCGCTGCCGGCGAGACGGTGAAGCTCGAGCCGGGCGGCCTGCACATGATGTTCTTCGGGCTCAAGGGCCCCCTCGAGGCGGGCGGGTCGGTGCCCCTCACCTTCGAGTTCCGGGGGGCGGATGGCAAGCGTTTCACGCAGATGGTGGAGGCGCCGATCCGGGCACCGCAGGCGCCTGCGGGGGCCCACACAGGGCACGACCGGCACTGACAGACCGATCCGGCGCGAGCGCGCCCGGCCGGGCCGATCCCGGGACGGGCGCCGTATCAGGTCCTTGCGCCCGCCTCGTCTGCCAGGGCTTCGAAAGCCGCCTCCAGGCGGCGGGTGAAGGCGGCTGCGTCGGTGAGGGGGCTTGTGGCGAGTTCCTGCCGCAGCGAGGCCCGCAGTTGCCGGAGACGTTCGCGATCGGCGGCCAGTGCGGTGGCGATGTCGACGTAGGCGTCGGACGTTGCGGCGACCCAATCGGGGCGACCGATGCTCGCGAGCAGGCTGGCGCCGACCCGGGCGGCGTGGCAGGCACCGGCCAGACTCACCACCGGCACCCCCATCCACAAGGCCTCGCAGGTGGTGGTGGTACCGGCGTAGGGCGTGGTGTCGAGTGCGATGTCGACCTCGCCGTAACATGCCAGATGGCGCTCCAGGGTCGGCTGCTGGCCCTGGAGATCCAGGCGGTCCGGGTCGCCGCCGAGGGCAGCAAAGCGCTGGCGCAGGTCGGCGGCGAGCGCGGGCTCGTCCAGGCCGTTCGATTTGAGCAGCAGCCGCGCGTCCGGCACACGCTGGAGGATGCGGGCCCACAGGCCGAGGCTGGCTGCGCTGATCTTGGCCGCGTTGTTGAATGAGGCGAAGGTGACGTGGCCACGCGCCAGACAGGGGCTGTCGCCGACCGGCGGTGCCTCCGGACGCGGGCGGTAGACCAGGAAGGGCGGCTCGAGGCGGTGCAGCCGCTCGCCGTGAAACGCCTCGGTGAGGCCGGGCGGATCGGCGAGGGCGTCGGTCAGGCGCACGTCGACCGCCGGAACGCCGGTGGTGTTGGGATAGCCCAGCCAGGTGAGCTGCACCGGCGCGACCCGCCGGGCCAGCACCGGCAGCAGGTGACCGCTGGTATGGCCGGAGAGGTCCACCACGACGTCCAGAGCGTCCTGGCGCATGAGTGCGGTGATGGCATCGTCCGACAGCCCGGCGACCGGACGCCAGCCCACGCCGGTGGCGCGGATGCGTGCGCTTTGGGCGTCCTCGCGAGCTCCGGTGAAGTAGCACACCGCCTCGACCCGGGTGCGGTCGTGGGCGGCCAGCACCGGCTCGATG
>JBILUV010000275.1:0-4617 GCA_044370825.1 Burkholderiales bacterium
AGCCCTTCGAGCTCGACCAGCCAGGCCAGTCCGGCTGGATCTCCCCCGAGCGCTCTCCCTACGGCGTCGACCTGGCCGTGTCCTACCCGGTGTGCGATGCCGACACGCTGGTCGCCGCGGCGCGCGCAGCGATGCCGGCCTGGCGGCGCGCCGGACCCGACGGTCGCGTCGGCATCTGCCTGGAGGCGCTGGAGCGCATCAACCGCCGCAGCTTCGAGATGTCACACGCCGTCATGCTGACCAGCGGCCAGGGCTGGATGATGGCCTTCCAGGCCGGCGGCCCCCACGCCCAGGACCGCGCTCTCGAGGCCGTCTCCGCCGCCTGGCGCGAGATGGCGGACATCCCGTTCGTGGCCACCTGGGAGAAGCCCCAGGGCAAGAACCCGCCCCTGGTGATGGAGAAACACTTCGAGATCACCGGTCGCGGCGTCGCCCTGGTGGTGGGCTGCGGCACCTTCCCGACCTGGAATACCTACCCGGGGCTGTTCGCTGCCCTGGCCACGGGCAACCCGGTCATCGTCAAGCCCCACCCCAACGCCATCCTGCCGGCCGCGATCACGGTGCGCATCCTGCGCGAGGTGCTGGCCGAGCACGGGCTCGACCCGAACGTGGTCACGCTCGCCGTGACCGAGGACCCGGCTGTGGTGCAGAAGCTCGCCACCCACCCGACCGTGGCCTCCATCGACTTCACCGGCGGCAACGCCTTCGGTCGCTGGCTGGCCGAGCACTGCCGCCGGGCCCAGGTTTACGCCGAGATGGCCGGCGTCAACACGGTGATGATCGAGTCCACCGACAACTACAAGGGCCTGCTGCGCAATCTGGCCTTCACCCTGTCTCTTTATTCGGGACAGATGTGCACCACCACCCAGGCGATCCTGGTGCCGGCCGGCGGCGTCGACACCCCCGAGGGCCGGATCTCCTTCGACCAGGTCGCGGCGGACCTCGGCGCAGCCATCGACCGCTTCCTGTCCGACCCCGCCACCGCCCTGGCCATCCTCGGGGCAATCCAGTCAGAGGCCACGCTCGCTCGAATCGACCAGGCGCCTGCCTGGGGCGAGGTGGTGCTCGCCTCGAGGGCGCTGGACAATCCGGAATTCCCCGGCGCCCAGGTGCGCACGCCGGTGCTGCTCAAGTGCGACGCAGCCGACGAGCACGCGTGGATGGAGGAGCGCTTCGGCCCCATCTCGTTCGTGGTGAGGGTGGCCGACGCCACGGCCGGTGTGGCGCTGGCAGAGCGGGTGGTGCGCGAGAAAGGCGCCCTCACCCTCGGCCTTTACTCCACGCGGGCCGAAGTGGTGGATGCCATGACCGAGGCCAGCCTGCGCTCCGGCGTCGCCCTGTCGCTCAACCTGACCAGCGGTGTCTTCGTGAACCAGTCGGCCGGCTTCTCCGACTACCACGGCACCGGTGCAAACCCCGCGGCCAACGCCAGCTACACCGACGCCGCCTTCGTCGCCAACCGCTTCCGCGTGGTGCAGCGCCGCTGGCACGTCTGAAGCGTAGGCGGCTGCCCCGGCGGCACGCCGGACCGGTCCGCCATCCTGCTCGCGCCGCGGCCCGGGCAGGATGGCGTCGCGGCGGCAGTAGAATCACCTTGTCAGTCTGCCCCGGAGACAATCGATGGGCATCGCCGCTCGCAGGCCCGCGTCCTACGCCGATCTCTGTGCGTTACCCGAGCACGAGGTTGGAGAGATCATCCACGGATCCCTTCACAGCCACCCGCGGCCGGCGCCCCGTCATGCGCGCGCCTATTCCGCCCTCGGCAGCCAGTTGCAGGGATCCTACGACCGTGGACGCGGCGGCCCAGGCGGGTGGTGGATCCTGGACGAGCCCGAGGTTCATCTGTCCGGGCATGTGCTCGTACCCGACATCGCCGGGTGGCGCAGGACGCGCCTGCCCCGCCTGCCGGACACCGCGTGGTTCGAACTTGCACCCGACTGGGTGTGCGAGATTCTCTCGCCCTCGACCGCCAGGCTCGACCGTGCGGAGAAACTCCCGATATACGCTGCCGAGGGGGTGGCGCACTGCTGGCTCGTGGACCCGGACCTTCGCACCCTCGAAGCCCTCCAGAACCAGAACGGCCGCTGGCTGCTGCTCACCGTCCTGGAAAACGATGCAGCCGTCAGCCAGCCGCCGTTCGACGCGACGACTTTTCCGCTGTCCGACCTCTGGGCCGATTGACGCGCCGCCGCGCCTTGGCGGCGCCCCCCCGCGCGGCGTCGGCACAGGGGTTGAGCGGGTAAACTCTCGCCGGTCTGTTTGCCGGCCATCGACGCGGCCCCATGGCCACGGACCTGCCCACCCCATCGGAACGAGCGAAACGCCATGAGCTGCTACGAGATCGACGGCATCCGCCCCGTCGTCCACCCCTCCGCCTACGTGCACCCGACCGCCGTGCTGATCGGCGACGTGATCATCGGCCCGCGCTGCTACATCGGGCCGCTGGCCAGCCTGCGCGGCGACTTCGGCCGCCTCATCGTCGAGGAGGGCGCCAACGTGCAGGACACCTGCGTGATGCACGGCTTTCCCGGCACCGACACGGTGGTGGAGGTCGACGGACACATCGGCCACGGCGCGGTCCTGCACGGTTGCCGCGTCGGACGCAATGCGCTGGTGGGCATGAATGCCGTGGTCCTGGACAACGCGGTGGTCGGCGAATCCTCCATCGTCGCCGCCTGTGCCTTCGTCAAGGCAGGCCTCGAGATCCCGCCCCGCTCCCTGGTGGCCGGCGTGCCCGCGCGCATCGTGCGGCCGCTCAGCGACCAGGAGATCGCCTGGAAGGCGGAGGGCACCACCACCTACCAGGAACTGGCCCTGCGCAGCCTCGCGACGATGCGAGAGGTCGCCCCCCTGGCGGAGCCTGAGGCTGGCCGCCGGCGCATACCGGTGAGCGACAGCCTGCCACTCGTGGAGCAGAAGAAGCGCGCCGGCGGCTGACATGCCGGCACCGGCGCGACCCTCCCGTCCCATCGCGCTGGCAACGCTGGGACGCCTCCCTTTCCGACCCGGGAGACCGGCTTGAACGATTTCGTGCGCTACGAGCAGTCGGACGGCGTCGTCGTCCTGACGCTCGACAACCCCGATGAACGCAACGCCCTGAGTTCCCAGGCCCAATGGGAGGCCGTGGCCGCCGCGGTGGACCGGGTGCAGGCGGATCCTGCGGCCCGCTGCCTGATCCTCACCGGCGCCGGCAGCGCCTTCTGTGCCGGCGGCAACGTAAAGGACATGAAGAACCGCACCGGCATCGCCGCCGGCTCGCCGCACCAGATCCGCGAGGGTTACCGCAACGGCATCCAGCGCATCCCGCTGGCCTTCCAGCGCCTGGACGTGCCGGCGATCGCGGCGGTCAACGGCCCGGCCATCGGCGCGGGCTGCGACCTCGCCTGCATGTGCGACATCCGCATCGCATCCGAGCGCGCCAGCTTCGCCGAGAGCTTCGTGCGCCTGGGCATCATTCCCGGCGACGGCGGCGCCTGGCTGCTGCAGCGCGTGGTGGGTTACGCCCGCGCCGCCGAGCTCACCTTCACCGGCGAGACCATCGACGCCCGTACCGCGCTGGACATCGGCCTGGTGTCGCGCGTGGTCCCCGGCGAGACCCTGATGGACGAAGCCCGCGCACTGGCGGCGCGCATCGCCGCCAATCCCGGCCCGGCCCTGCGCATGGCCAAGCGTCTCATGAACGAGGCCCGCCACCAGCGCCTCGACACCCTGCTGGAGATGTCCGCCGCACTCCAGGCGCTGGCCCACCACACGCCTGAACACGAGCAGGCGCTCAACGCATTCCTCGACAGCCGCAAACGCCCCTGAACGCCGCCGCGGCCGGAACACCGGGCCGCGCCACCGGTCTGAGCGGTAGAGTTTTCTTCATCCCCAACCACGGATTCGCACCATGGCAGCAGACGTCATCGACTACCAGATTCACGGCCAGGAAATGCAATACGTCGAGGTCGAACTCGACCCCGGCGAAGCCGCCATCGGCGAGGCCGGCAGCATGTTCTACATGCAGGACGGCATCGCCCTCGAGACGGTGTTCGGGGACGGCACCCAGCAGGGCGGACTGTTCGGCAAGCTGCTCGGTGCGGGCAAGCGCCTGCTCACCGGCGAATCCCTGTTCATGACCGTCTACTCCAACCAGGGCCACGGCAAGCGCCGGGTCGCCTTCGCCGCGCCCTACCCCGGCACCATCATCCCGGTCGACCTGTCGCGAATCGGCGGCAGCTTCATCTGCCAGAAGGACGCCTTCCTCTGTGCCGCGCGCGGCGTGTCCGTCGGCATCGCCTTCCAGAAGCGCCTGGGCGCGGGTTTCTTCGGTGGAGAGGGCTTCATCATGCAGAAGCTCGAGGGCGACGGCCTGGCCTTCGTCCATGCCGGCGGCTCGCTGCTCAAGCGCGAACTGGCACCCGGCGAACTGCTCCGGGTCGATACCGGCTGCCTGGTCGGCCTCCAGCCCACGGTCGACTACGACATCGAGTACGTCGGCAAGATCAAGACCGCACTGTTCGGCGGCGAAGGCCTGTTCTTCGCCACGCTGCGCGGGCCCGGCACGGTGTGGCTGCAGTCCCTGCCCTTGTCGCGGCTGGCCAGCCGCATCTTCGCCGCAGCGCCGCAGATGGGCGG
>JBILUV010000098.1:0-11991 GCA_044370825.1 Burkholderiales bacterium
CACCAGTGTCATGCCGGCGCTTTTCAGGGCGGCGGGCAAGGGGCTAGACGCGATGCGGTCCAGGTCCGCGAGCACCGCCTCGCAGCCGCGCTTCATGTTGATGCCGTGATCGCCATCGCCGATGGCCTGATCGAGCGCCGTGAGATGTTCGGCGTGCGAGATGATGCTCGTCGCAACCGACTGGATGGCATCACGCAGTGTGGTTTCTTCCATGGGTGTTCCGGGTTCAATGACGCAGGCGCCCGCCATCGGCGCCGAAGAACAGGGGCGCCTGGGGCCGGAGCGTGACGGAATCGCCCACCTGCAGCCGCGTGTCCGGGTCCGTCAGCACCACGACCTTGGTGTCGGCAAGCATCACGTGCAGGTGGTTCTGGTCGCCCAGGTGTTCGATGCGGGCGACTCGCCCCGCGCCCGCCGGGTCCGCGATGACGTCCAGGTGCTCGGTGCGCAGCCCCAGGGTGACGGTGGCTGCCGGTGCGGCAATGCCCGCGAACAGGCTGCGGGGTACGAGATTGATCCCTGGACTGCCAAGGCGCGAGGCGACGTAGATGTTCACCGGATCCTCGTAGATCTCGCGCGGCGTGCCGGTCTGCACCAGACGTCCACGGTCCAGGACACCGATTCGCGTGGCCATCGTCAGAGCCTCGGCCTGATCGTGGGTGACGTAGAGCATGGTGGCGCCGGTGTCGCGCTGGATGCGCTTGAGCTCCACGCGCAACTCGGCGCGCAGCTTTGCGTCCAGCGACGACAAGGGCTCGTCCATGAGATAGACATTCGGGCGCCGCACCAGGGCGCGGCCGATGGCCACCCGCTGCATCTGTCCGCCGGAGAGCTGGGTGGCGCGGTTGGAAAGCTTGTCGCCGATGCGCAGGAGCTCGGCCACCTGTTCCACGCGGGTGCGGATTTCTGTCGCCGACAGTCGTCGCGCCGGCGCACGCAGCGGAAAGGCGAGGTTGTCGTAGACGCTCAGGTGCGGGTACAGCGAGTACTGCTGGAAGACGAAGGACACGTCACGCGGCGCCGGCGCCGCGTGGGTGACGTCGCGCCCGCCGATGTGGACGGTGCCTTCGTCGGGCTTCTCCAGGCCTGCTACCAGCCGCAGGGTGGTGGTCTTGCCGGCACCTGTCGGACCGAGCAGCACGGTGAACTCGCCGTCGGCGGCACACAGGTCGAGCCCGCTCACGGCCTCGACATTCCCGAAGCGCTTGGACACGGCGGACAGGCGCACCTCAGCCATGGCCGTCCCTGTCGTCGTGCAGGCTGGTGCGCAGGGCGCGGCCCGAGGCGCGCTCGAACAGCGACACGCGTTCGCCGCGGAACGAGAGCCCGACCTGATCGCCTGGCCGCACCGGCACGGAAGAAGGCATCCGCGCCTTGACGCTCGCACCTGCCACGGTGGCAACGGTGGCGATCTGATTGGTCCCCAGGTATTCCGTCTCCACCACCGTCGCACGCAGGCTGGAGGCATCGTCGAAACTGACATGCTCCGGCCGCACACCCAGGACGCATTCCTCGGCGGCGCAGTCCTCGCGCACCTGGGGTACACCGACCCGTGCCCCGCCAACCACGACCTGCGTGTCGCCCCGCGTTACGCGGCCGGTGAAAGGGAGCAGGTTCATGGGCGGCGAGCCGATGAAGTCCGCGACGAAGAGGCTGGCGGGCCGGTCGTAGATTTCCTGTGGCGAGCCCAGTTGCTCGATCAGGCCCTGGTTCATCACCGCGATGGTATCCGCCATGGACATGGCCTCGAGCTGGTCGTGGGTGACGTACACCGTCGTGGCACCGAGCCGGTCGTGCAGGGCGCGCAGTTCGCCGCACATCAGCTCGCGGAACTCCGCGTCGAGCGCGCCAAGCGGCTCGTCCATGAGGAAGGCGAGCGGTTCGCGCACGATGGCCCGCCCCAGGGCCACCCGCTGGCGGTCTCCGCTGGAAAGCCCAGACACCGCCTTGCCCAGGAGGTGCGTGATGCGCAGTGTGCGTGCCGCCTCCTCGACGCGCCGCTCCACCTCGGGGCGGGCCATGCCCTGCGAGCGCAGAGGGTAGGCGATGTTGTCCCGGACGTTCATGTGCGGGTATAGCGCGAACAACTGGAAGACGAAGGCGATGTCGCGCGCCGACGCCTGCTTGAAGGTGACGTCCTCCCCGCCGAGCAGGATGCTGCCCGACGTTGGCAGTTCCAGACCCGCGATCATCCGCAGCGTGGTCGTCTTGCCGCAGCCGGAGGGGCCAAGCAGGCAGAAGAAATCGCCGTCCCGCACCGTGAACGAGGAATCGCGCACGGCGACGAAGCCGCCAAAGGCCTTGTGCAAACGGTCGACGCGGATCTCTGCCATGGTTCAGGCCGGACGGACACTCATTCGGGGAACTTGGACACCACCACGAACATGGCCGTCCCGGCCAGGGTGGTGAGGAAGGACCACGTGTACAGCCACATGGCGAAGGGTTGCAGCAGCATGAAGACTCCCGCCGCGATCAGCGCCGTGGCGACTGCCTCCATGGGGCCGCGGCGCAACCAGCGCGGCCAGCCGACGCGTGCCGGCCCGCTCACTTGCGCACCGCGCCGAAGGTGATGCCACGCAGCAGCTGCTTGCGCAACAGCACGGTGAACACCAGGATGGGCACAAGGAACAGCGTCGTCCCGGCCGCGACGGCAGGCCAGTCCTGCCCGCCCTCGCCGATGATGGTGGGAATGAAGGGCGGCGCGGTCTGCGCCTCGCCCGAAGTGAGCAGCACTGCGAATGCGTATTCGTTCCACGCGAAGATCAGGCAGAAGATGGCGGTTGCGACAATGCCCGTGGTCGCCTGGGGCAGCACGACGCGGAAGAAGGCCTGCATGCGCGTGTAGCCGTCCACCATCGCAGCCTCCTCGTACTCGCGCGGGATCTCATCGATGAAGCCCTTGAGCAGCCAGACTGCCAGGGATACGTTCACGGCGGTGTAGAGCAGGATCATGCCCAGCCGCGTATCCGACAGGCCGAGCTCCCGATACATCAGGAAGATGGGGATCGCGACGGCGATCGGCGGCATCATGCGCGTCGAGAGGATGAAGAACATCAGGTCGTCGCGCAGCGGCACCTTGAAGCGCGAGAAGGCGTAGGCTGCGGTGGTGCCCAGCAGGACCGACAGCGCGGTGGAGCCGAAGGCGATCACCAGCGAGTTGACAAAGCGCGGCGCGTAGTTCGACGGGCCGACGACCACCATATTGCGCTCGCGCGTGATGCGCTCGCAGACGCCCGAGGGCGGCGGCAACTTGTCGATGTAGTCCTGGGTCTGGCGCGAGCGTGTCGTGAACAGGTTGCAGTAGCCCTCGAGCGATGGCTCGAACACCACTTTGGGCGGGTAGCTGATGGAGTCGGGCGGCGTCTTCAGGGAGGTGAGGAAGATCCACGCCAGCGGCACCATGGTCACCAGCGCGTAGACCACCACCACCAAAGCCGCCAGGCGACGCGAGCCGGGTCCGGGCTCGACGATGGAGTGGGCGTGGCTGATGCCGCGGCTCATCGGTTCTTGACCCGGTTGAGGGCCTTCACGTAGATGTTGGCGAGGCCGAACACCGTCACGAACAGGATGATCGCGAAGGCTGAGGAGTAGCCGGTGCGCCACTTCTCGAAGGCCTCCCGCTTGAGCGTGATGGAGGCCACCTCCGTCGTGGAGCCGGGTCCGCCGTTGGTGAGCAGGTTCACCAGATCGAACATCTTGAAGTTCTCGATGCCGCGGAACAGCACCGCCAGCATGATGAAGGGGAGGGCCATCGGCAGCGTGATGGTCCAGAACTGTCGCCACTTCGAGGCCCGGTCGACCTCCGCGGCCTCGTAGATGTAGTTGGGGATGGACCGCAGGCCGGCGAGGCAGATCAGCATCACGTACGGGGTCCACATCCAGGTGTCCACTAGCACGATCGCCCACGGCGCGAGCCTGACGGAACCGATCATCTCGAAGGACGACGGGTCCATGCCGGTGAAGAAAGACACCACGTAATTGAACAGGCCGATCTGCGGCTGATAGAGGAACGCCCAGAAGTTGCCCACCACGGCGGGCGACAGCATCATCGGGATGAGGATGACCGTGGTCCAGAAGCCGTGTCCGCGGAAACGCCGGTCGACCAGCCATGCCAGCGTGAAGCCGAGCAGCGTCTGCAGCAGGATGGTCCAGAACACGAAATGCGCCGTCGCCTGCATCGAGGCCCAGATGTCGGCGTCGGTGAGGATGTCTGCGAAGTGTCGGAGGCCGACGTCGAGGACCTCGGCGTTGGGCCGGTTCGCCCGATAGTTGGTGAACGACAGGCGGATCGTCCAGATGAGCGGGAAGATGTTGATCGCCAGCAGCAGGAAGACGGCTGGCGAGATGAAAAGCCATGCGATGGCCTTGTCCGACAGCCCACGGACGGCGCGCGCCATCGGCTCCGGCGTTGCGGCGGCGGCTCGGTCGGCAAACGATGGGCTGGCAGTATCTTTCATCGGGGTGGTCGCGTGGCAGGAAGCGGGCGGACGCGAGGAGCGCCCGCCCGCATCGGCCTGAGTCGTTACAGCTTGCCTTCTTCCTTGAACACCTTCTGCCAGTCCTTGATCAGGCTGTCCAGAGCCTCCTTGGCGGTGCCTTTGTCAGCCACCACGTAGTCGTGCAGCCGCTTCTGCATCGCCTGCAGCAACTGCGCGTAGGCGGGCTCCTGCCAGAAGTCCTGAACGCCGTTCATGGCCTTCAGGAAGTCGGCTGCGAACGGCGCCGTCTTGCCGAAACCAGGGTCGCCGAGAACAGCCTTGTGGCAGGAGTAGCCGCCCAGCGCCCACCACTTCTTCTGGATGTCGGGCTGCGCGAACCACTTGATGTACTGCAGCGCCGCGTCCTTGTTGGGCGAGTAGGACACCACCGAGATGCCCTGACCGCCGAGAGTCGACGCTTCCACCTTCTGGCCCGGGTTGACGAAGAACCCGATGCGGTCGCCGCCGACCTTCTCGTCCTTGTGCAGGCCCGGGAAGAAGGCGAACCAGTTCATCATCATCGCGACCTGCCCGGACTTGAAGGCGTCAAGGCCCTCTTGCATGTAGGCGTTGGTGTACCCGGGCGGGGTGCAGCACTTGTAGAGCGACTTGTAGAACTCCAGCCCCTCGATCGCATCCTTGGAGTTGACGAAGCCCTCCATGGAGTAGGCCTTCTTGGGGTCGTCGTACTTGAAGCCCCAGGAGTACAGCGCCGAGGTCGCGCCCATGGTGATGCCCTCGGAGCCGCGTTCGGTGAAGATGGCGGCGCCGTAGACCTTCTTGCCATCGACCATGCGGCCCTGGAAGAACTCGGCGATGTCCTTCATCTCCTTCCAGGTCTTCGGGGCGGCGAGCTCCCGGTTGTACTTCTTCTTGAACTCGGCCTTCAGTTCAGGCTTGGCGAACCAGTCCTTGCGGTACACCCAGCCGTTCGCGTCGCCCATGGCGGGCAGGGCCCAGTAGTTTGGCGAGCCCTTCGGCCAGGTCGAGTAGGCGTACACCGTGGCGGGCGCGAAGTCCGACATCTTGATGCCGTTCTTGTCGAAGAACTCGTTGAGCTTCACGTAGTGGCCGTTCTCGGCGGAACCGCCGATCCACTGGCTGTCGCCGATCATCAGGTCGCACAGCTTGCCCTTGGAATTGAGCTCATTGAGCATCCGGTCCGCGAAATTGGGCCAGGGCACGAACTCGAACTTCATCTGGATGCCGCTCTTGGCGGTGAAGTCCTTCGACAACTCCACCAGCGCATTGGCTGGGTCCCACGCTGCCCAGCACAGGGTGATGGTTTTGGAGTCGGCAAGGGCCGGTGACGCTGCCGCGAACATCGCGGCCGCGGTCAAGGCGCCGGCTACGCCATTCAGCTTTTTCATGTCTAGCTCCTCCTGAACGTGATTGGACACCACCGCCACCGTTCGCCAGGGACACAGGCGTTGATCGTGCACCGCAACAAATTTACTAAACAAACACACGGTGACGCGTTGCAGCAAACCCTTTGACGGGCATGCAGAAACGTGTTTAGCGTACATGATAAAAACTAAACATCGCAAGCGAATGCCTAGCCGAGACAGTGTGGCGCTGCATCCCGCGAAGCGGAAGGAGAACTGCAGGCTCCGGATGAGGTGCCAGCCGAGTCCGAACCGGGGCGCTCGACAGGGGTGAAAGTGCCGCGCGCCCCGTCGCAGACGGTGTGGTGGCGCTGCCCTGTGTCGTGCCGCCGGAGTGCCAGGTTGGCAGGGGACGGGGGGAGGTCGCGCATTCCGCCCTGCACAGTCAGTCGCCGGGGCAGGGACGCGTCGGCTTTCCCGCGCTCTGCTTCCAACGCGCCAGTGCGTCAACGCGGTCCGACCGCTGGAGGTATCGTTCGCGCCCCACGGTCGTCCATGACGTCGACGATGACGCCCGCCCGGCCGACTCGGCGATGCGATGTCCGATGTACGATGCGGCATGCTGCGTCCTGGAGGCAGCGCATGCGCACCACGTTGGCAATCGACGATGACATTCTCGCGGCGGCCAAGCACCTCGCAGCGCGTGAGCGCAAGAGCGCCGGAGAGGTGATCTCTGCTCTGGCCCGGCAGGCTTTGGCACGGGACGCAAATCTATACCCGGGCGACCGCAACGGACTCCCCCTCTTGCCAACGAACGAGTCGGCCAGGCCCGTGACACTGGAGTTGGTGAATCAGTTGCGAGACGAATCGCAATGAGTCGCTACTTGCTCGATGTGAATGTCCTGATAGCTCTGGTCGATCCCGCCCGCGTTCAGCACGATGCCGTTCACGAGTGGTTCGGCCGCGCGGGCAACGAGGCCTTCGCGACTTGCCCGATCACCGAGAACGGTTTGCTGCGCATTGTCGGGCACCTCAGGTATCCCGTCTCCCCGGTCCGCCGAGTGGGGTCGCCAAGGTGCTCAGCGCCATTCGCGCACTTCCCGGTCACGCCTTCTGGCCGGACAGCATCAGTCTTGCGGAGCGAGAGCGAGTCGAACTGGCGTTGCTGTCCAGCCTGGATAATTCACCAGGTCACGGGATGATGGCGAGGTGCATTGCGAGGCCGGCCGTGCATCGCGCGCCAAGCCAATAGCGGTGCCTGGTGGCGGGAAGCGCGGGCGCGGCATGACCGCAAGGCGCCCGGCGGCGAACCACCCGGCCGGCATGCCGGAACCGAGTGCTGGGCCTGTCAATTCGACCATGGCACATGGGGCGCCAGGGCTACCGTGCACTCGAATACCACCTGCTTCCCATCGGAGCATTGCCAGGAAACTCGACCGTATCGTTTGTCCTGGGGAAATGCTTTTCGGCAAGCGTCGAAGAGTCGCCCTCGCCGCGGAAAGCTTACGTGACCTTGGGTCCTTGACCTTGATCAATGCTCGCAAGATCTGTCGCAGGCAATCCTCTCTCGAGTGCCAAGGCACGTGCTGGCGCTGGTCGAAGCGGGTTCGATCACGCCTGCGTGAGCAGGAGTCAGGCGTGGATCACGCTGCCGGTGCGCGAAGCCGGAACGTCAATTCAAGGAGCGATTCCATGAGGGTCTGCAGGTCGGGCATGCGGTTCGTGGCGTTGGTCGCCGTCGGGTGCATTTGTGGCGTCGGGCTCGCCGGCGGCGCCGAGATCACCCTCTGGGTCACGCCAAGCGGGGACGCCAACTATGCGTGGAACAGCAAGTACGGCCCCAGCGGCTACCCGCAGGGCGCCAATGAACTGGGCGTGATGCTGCAGATGAACGCGCCCTATGGAAACGACTATTCGGTCGGTCTGATCGAGATTCCCATTTCCTCGCTGCACGGGGGGCGACCTGCTGTCTGCGATGCTCACGGTCAATACGACCGGGTTCAGCAACGGTTACTGGTACGGCTCGGCCGGCCTGGGCTGGATCGATGTCGGCGCGAAGACGCTCACGGGTGACGTGGTTGCCGACCAGATCGGTCCGCTCGTGGGCTCGCCCTTCATCAGCTGGAAGTTGTGGGACAGTGACGAATCGGGAGCACCGGCCGTGAAGAGCTTCGACGTCACCGATCAGGTGAAGCTGGACCTGGCCGCCGACCGTGGCTACAGCACCTTCATGCTCTCCGGCTCGCGCGATACCTATGGGGGAATCCACGCCGCCGAAAGCGGGCAGGGGGCAAGGCTGCTGGCCAGCACCGCCGCACCCGTTCCGGAACCGGCGTCGTGGCTCACCTTGCTCGCGGGCCTGGCCGGCATCGGTCTGGTCGCGCGGCGCGGCGGCGTCTGCTGAGGTACCGGCGCGTTCTTGTCAGCAGCATCTCGCTGATCCGTGCTTGCGCGCGAGGC
Organism: Burkholderiales bacterium; assembly: GCA_044370825.1. GTDB lineage: Bacteria > Pseudomonadota > Gammaproteobacteria > Burkholderiales. The sequence continues at coordinate 8,264 of JBILUV010000098.1, forward strand.
TGCCACCTCCCGGGGGGACGTAGAGGCCCGACCCGGCCGCGCATCCTGAAGCGGACATTCGTCGCTGCCGGCTATGGCCCAGGCGTTTGCAGGCAGACGCGTGCTGCCGAGCCTTGCTGCTCTTTTGTGCCTCTCCTGATGTTTCCGCACATCTTGAGGCGCTGACGAACGCGGCGCGATCAGTCGAGGAGCGCCGCGGCACCAAGGACGTTTGATTCATCGCCTCGAACTGGGGCGGCCCTCTTGTCGACACTGTCCAAAAGGGCAACTCGCGCTCGACAGCTATGACCCGATGGTCAGGCTAAACTCACTCGCACAAGCTCGAGGGAACGAAAGCATGCTGCGCACCATCCTGAAGGTCCTGGTCATCGTCGGTGGACTGACGCTTGCCTTCGCGGCGGGCGCAGTGACTGCAGTCCTGTCCGGATGGGGCACTCCGATCGCGACGATTCAAGTACGCAACGAAACCGCCGGGGAGGTCAGGTCGGTCACGGTCACCTACCAAACGTGTGGTGCAACGCAGACCCTGGCGCAAAACTGGGGAGCGCAGCGCGCGTCCGGGGCCGTCCCGCGAGACGTCCGGATGAACATCGTGCTTTGTGGGGAGGGTAGCCACACAACGGAGGTCGTGTTTGCCGATGGCCACACGCTTCGATCCGGGGGCTCCTACATCGAGAGCGGCTACGTGGTCACCGAGCGGGTCCTCGAGTCCGGCATTACCTCGGAATACACTCGAACCCTGCCGTAGGTCGCGCGGCTTGAACTGGGTCGGACACCCGAAGCAGGTGAAATTCGTGGCGAGCCTGGCTGAATGGATCTCCTGGTGGCTCATCCTCACGGCGCTGCTGAGGCTTTTCCTGGACCGGGGCGAGCATCCCGGCGCCTGCTGCGTCTCCGAGGAGATGACGATCATCGACCGCATGAAGCTCTCCGGTTTTCTCTCTGCACCCTTCGGGGGAGACGGGCGCCTGCGGCCGGACGCCGTGCTGGCGCGGGCTGCGGATACCGCATCCCTCGCGGGCTCTGGCGGGGCAGGATGAGCACCTCCGGCGACGATCTGGATCGCTTCGTCCGTGCGCAGGCGCGAGTCTACCGTCAGGCGCTGCGCGAACTCGAGGCCGGCCGCAAGGAGACCCACTGGATGTGGTTCGTCCTGCCGCAACTGCGCGGACTCGGCCAGAGCCATATGGCCGTCGAGTACGGCATCGCCGATTTGGGCGAGGCGGTGGCCTACGCTGCCCACCCCGTTCTCGGGCTCCGACTCCGGGCGTGCGTTTCCGCGGCACTGGCCCACAGGGATGCAGGCGCCGTCGCCGTTTTCGGGGCGGTGGATGCCATGAAATTCCGCTCCTGCCTCACCTTGTTCGCCGAGGCGGTACCGGAGGAATCCTGCTTTCGCGAAGCGCTGGAGGCCTTCTACGGTGCTGAGCCCGACGGCATCACGCTCGGCCTGCTGTCGAGGGCGTGATGATCGTCTGAACGGCCTCGGCGCTGGGGCAGAGCTCGATATTTTCACCCCCGAAAGTGGGGCGCTAAGGCCTAAAACAGCCTGGTTTTTGCCGTTTTTCCATTCATAATCAAAGGCCATGCGAGGTCCGACCCCAGTGTCGGCATAACCCGGCGCAGCCGAGCGCTCGCGGGGCGAGCTTTTTTGAGCGAGTCGAGGTTCTCGGCCGCGTCGTGGTAGTTGACCCGGATGCCCGAGCTGCCTTCTCGTTGGTAGCACCAGGTGCTAGACTGCGTCATGTCTCCGGAAGTCGTTCCCCGCGTCTTCAAGACCGCCTGGTTTTCCAAGGCGTCGCGCAAGGCGCGCATCCGAGACGGCGCGCTCCTCCAGGCTGCGCAGGAGGCGATGCGAGGCCAGGCTGATGACCTGGGAGGTGGTGTTTTCAAGAAGCGCCTGAACGACAACCAGCACCGGTCCATCGTCCTGGCAAAGGGCGGGCGGTTCTGGGTCTTTGCCTTCCTCTACGCGAAGAAGGATCGGGCGAACATCGACCCGGATGAGCTGACGGCTTTCCGCCGCCTTGCTCAGGTGTACGCGCAGATGAGTCCGGCTGAACTTGTCCGAGCCGTCGATGCGGGCGAATTATTGGAGTTGATCGATGACCACTAAGCCGAAGTTCAATAGCGATGCGTTCGAGGCCATCCACAGTGCCGCCCAGGGGCTGCACCGGGCGGGGGCTATCGACAAGGCGACCATGCGTGATTTCGATGAGTCTTGCCTGGCCACGCCACCTGAGATCAGCCCCGCGGACATCAAGCGGATCCGGGAGCAGGCACACGTCAGTCAGCCGATCTTCGCGCGGTACCTGAACACCAGCGAATCGACCGTGCAGAAGTGGGAAGCCGGCACCAAGCGGCCGAGCGGGATGGCGCTGAAGCTCCTGGCGGTTGTCGAGAAGCACGGCTTGAAGGTTCTGGCTTGAGCCGGGTCTGAACGGGGTCGGACCTCGACTGGTGTCTGATTCATATAGGAAAACTGTCTGAAATCAGCTCTTTTTCGGGCTTAGACGGCCACTTTCAGGGGGTAAATCGGCCGGCTCTGCCCCAACTGACGCATGCCAGGTCCCCGTAGCCGGAAGGCGTGCCTGCGTCATGCCGCCCAGGAGGGGGCAGAGCACGCGATTTTCACCCCCAAAAGTGGGGCGCTAAGGCCTAAAACAGCCCGGTTTTTGCCGTTTTTTCCATATGAATCAGACACCAGTCGAGGTCCGACCCCGGAGGTGTTCAGATGACAGGGTGACTTCGCCGCGTGGGGTGGTGAGCCGCGCCTGCAGCGCGGGGCCGTCCGTGGTTGTTTCGACCGCCACCGCTTGCAGGCGCAGTACGCTGATCGCGGCCGGCGGCACGCCCCGCAATGTCAGCGCCTGCAGCGTCACGCCGGAGTCCGGCATGCCCTGCGCCGGGTGCCGGCCCCGCCACTGGATCAGCGTCGGCAGCGCACCCCGGCAGGGCAGGGTACCGTCGGGGCGCACGAGGATCTCCCAGGACAGCGGGCCCTGCGGCGTGTCTCGCTCTGCCTGGACGGGGTCACCCGGGTGCAGCCCGGCCTGCATCAGGCCCTCCCGGTGCAAGTCGAGCTGCGACGACCGCGCCACCGCGTGCACCAGCTGCGGCCCGCTCTCGCGCAACTGGTCGCGCAGGGCGGGGTTGTCCAGGCCGAACCAGCGCGGTCGCGCCGGCGGCGGAGCCTGCGGGTCGATGGCGATGATCTCGAGGTAGGCATCCTCGAACGTCGGCGTGGCGATCCTCACCAGCCGGTTGTGGGTGCCGAACAGCGCATGCCGGCCACCGGGGCCGGGCGAGATGCCGAGCGTGGCCTCGCACCAGGCAGCGCCTTGCTCCAGCGTGTCGGCGGCGACGACGAGATGGTCCAGACGGGTATCCAAGGTGTGAGCTCCGGGTTCAGGGTGAGCGTATCGCCCCGGGGGACGGGCGACCCTCCATGCCGGTGACGACATGGGCGTTGAAGCCATCTTCGCGGTCGGCGGCAGCTGCGTGCCGGCCCAGCCCAAATGGGGTCGGACCTCGCATGGTGTCTGATTCATAAAGGAAAAACGCCGAAAATCAGCTCCTTTTCGGGCTTAGACGGCCACTTTCGGGGGGGTAAATCGTCCAGCTCTGCCCCACCTCAGGCATGCAAGGGCCCGCCAGCCCAAAGGCACCCCGGCGTAATGCCGCCAGGGAGGGGGGCAGAGCTCATGATTTTCACCCCCAAAAGTGAG
>JBILUV010000277.1:0-4572 GCA_044370825.1 Burkholderiales bacterium
TGCACTCCTTGCCCAGACGTCCAGTCTGGGCGGCGTCGTGCGCCTGGCTCTGCGCCCTCGCAGGCCCATTCGCACTGGCGTCCGCAGTGTGAACAGGCCCTAGCCCGGACATCTCACCAGGTCGGCCCCGAAAACGAGCTGCGCACTGATGCTCATTGGGTTTGCAGCAAATTGGCTGTCGGTACGATCTGGTTTTCCGGCCTCCACGGGTGCTGGCGGGCGCCTTGCGGTCATGCCGCGCCCGCGCTTCGCGCCAATAGGCTCCGCTATTGGCTTGGCGCGCGATGCACGGCCTGCCTCGCGAACCGCCTCGCCATCATCCCGTGGCCTGGCGAAATATCGGGGCTAGGCAGCATGGCTGATCCGAAGAAAGCGTTGGTCATCGGAGTGGGTGCCCAGAAGGGGCTGGGCGCCAGCATCAGCGGCCGCTTCGCGCGCGAGGGTCTGCACGTTTTCGTGGCTGGCCGAACGGCGCAAAGCCTGGATCTCGTCGTCAGGCAGATTCGGTCCGCCGGCGGAGCTGCCACCGCCATCGTGGCCGACACCACCAGGGAGTCGGACGTGCTGTCGCTTTACGACCAGGTGTGCGCTGCAGAGGGCAGCCTGGATGTCGCCGTCTACAACGCCGGCAACAACACACCAGGGACTGTGGTCGACATGGAAGCCGACTACTTCGAGTACGCATGGCGGGTGTGCTGTTTCGGCGGTTTCCTGTTCGGTCGCGAGGCGGCGCGCCGCATGTTGCCCAGGGGCGGCACGCTGCTGTTCACCGGCGCGAGCGCCTCCATGCGCGGGCGGGCTGGCTTCGCCGCCTTCAACTCGGCGAAGGCGGCGCTGCGCAACATGGCTCAGGCGATGGCAAAGGAACTGGGACCAAAGGGGCTGCACGTCGCCCATGTCGTCGTCGATGGCGGCATTGACGGCGATCGGCTGCGCACGCGGCGCCCGGAGCTGGTCAAGCAGAGGGGAGAGGAGCGTTTGATTGACCTGGACGGGTTGGCGGAAGCGTATTGGTTCCTGCATCAGCAGCCGGCACGCGCGTGGACGTTCGAGCTGGACATGCGCTCCAACGTTGAGCCGTGGTGAGGGTACGCTGGTGGATGATCCTGTTTCCGGACGGGGCAGGAATGAATCGTGGTCTATGGGGGCGAGGCCTTGTCCGCCCGTGTCGATCACGCCGCTTGCGGGACAGGTGAGTGGCAGGACAGGAGGTAAAGTGGTCATTGAAATCCAAGCTAAGCGAGCCTGCCAACGCCGAAAGCGTGCGTAGATGGCGGAGCGCAGTTGCAGGGCTGGATCATCAGATCACCGCGGCGTGACGCCGCAGTCCATCCACGCGCCGGGACGTGCGATCGATCCGCGGGCGGCACAGGCCTTGCGCGGGACTCGTGTGAGTGCTTCATTCGCTGTGCGAAGGCGGTGGCCGTCGCCCTCGTCGACACCGCCTTGTGCAGCCCTGTTCGGGGGTACAAGCCCTGCAGGGGGCTGACTTTGGCGGGCCGTGTCTGGTGTGCGTCGAGCTCACGGTAGCAGGGACCTGGCTGTCACCCCGTTTCGACGCCTCCATCGCGGCCGCACCCTTCGAGCGGATTTTCGCCAATGGCAGACAATGATCCGCACACCATCCCTTGACGGCATGCTGATCGCCATCCGGTCGCCAGGGGCCGGTCAGGGCTTCAGCCACTCGCGGAACCAGTCGACCGCCGACCCGACGAATTGCTCGTGTTTCGGTCCGTTGTAGCCATCGAGGTGCCAGCCCGGCAAGACGACCAGTTTCTTGGGTTGACCCGCCTGGTCGAATGCCGCCCTGGCGTCGGCCGTTGGCGTGATGACGTCGTCGCTCGCCAGGATCATCAGCAACGGCGTCGGCGAGATGCGCCCGATGTTCGTGACCGGTTCATGGAATCCGATCATTCCCAGTGTCCGGTTGGCGGCCAGCCTGACGTTCTGGTCCGGAGGAGGATCGCGGCTGATGAGGAGCACTCTCGCTCCGGCCGGGATGTCCTCCAGCGCGACAGACAAAATCGTGCGCAGTGGCCCGTCGTCCCCGATCTCCTGGAGATTGTCGAACACGACGGCGCAGGGGGACGACGTCCTTGAAAAGAGGTCGCGGAAGTACCGGCGTGCGAAGCCGGGCAGGTCGCTAGAGTATTCCGGCGTCAGAAGCGGAAGGCCGCTGCGCGCCTTCGAACGCGCGGGCAGCATGCTCGCCGCGGAGCCGAGGCAGTAGAAGAACGTGGCGGGGTCCCGATCGCCCTCATCGAGCTGAAACCAGATGCCACCGATCTTGCGGCTGTCGAGATAGCCCGCAACCAGCGTGGTCCTGCCCGCGCCGGGTGGCGCCGCCACGAGGGTTACCGCCTGGTGCTGCAGAGCATCGAGACGTTCGAAAAGGCGCTCTCTGGGGATGGCGCCGTGCAGGCGCGGACGGCTGAGCTTGGCCAGGGGCGACGGGGCGCGGGGCATTGGAGGCTCTCGTGGTTGCCGGCGGAAAGGCGCGGATCCCCCGTCGGTGAAGGGATTCCGTCACCGCCTGGGGCAAGGCGCGAGGGTCACGCGTGCGGCGTTACGGATCTGTTTCGGAAAATCGGGCGGGGGCAATCGCGGCTGCGCGACCGCTTCGTGGCGTAACATCCGCCCCCGTGACGAATCTCCATCAAGTGCGCACGCTGCTGCGCTCCAACGGCGCCGGACCGGCCCACGAACTGGCCGCCATGCGCGCCTGGCTGAAGGGCCTGCCGTTCGAGGCGGGCCATATTCACCCCGGAGACTTCTTTCCGGCGCGTTTCCGCGCGGCGCTCCCGGAACTGCAGGCTTTTCGCGACGGCCTCGGCCGTGTGCACTCGGCGCATCCTGCCGGTGACGGCTCGACGCGGCTGCTGGTCCGGTTCGCCGACGGCCAGACCGTCGAGAGCGTGCTGCTGCCCCGCAACGGCGTGTGCGTGTCCACCCAGGTCGGCTGCGCGGTGGGGTGCACTTTCTGCATGACCGGTCGCGAGGGGGTGAAGCGCCAGTTGGGCAGCGCCGAGATCGCGGCCCAGGTCGCGTTGGCGCGTGCCCGCGGCCACGTGGTGCGCAAGGTGGTGTTCATGGGCATGGGCGAGCCTTCCCACAACCTGGACAACGTGCTGGAGGCCATCGAGGTGCTGGGTACCATCGGCGGCATTGCCCACAAGAACCTGGTGTTCTCCACCGTGGGGGACCGGCGCGCATTCGAACGTCTGCCGCGTGGCGCCGTCAGGCCGGCGCTGGCACTGTCGCTGCACACGACCAAGCCGGCACTGCGCATCGAGCTGCTGCCGCGGGCACCACGCATCGAACCCGCCGAACTGGTGTCGCTCGCGGGCGACTATGCCGAGGCGACCGGATACCCGGTGCAGTACCAGTGGACCCTGCTTGAAGGCGTCAACGATGGTGACGACGAGGTGGAGGCGATCGCGGACCTGCTGGCCGGGCAGTACGCGGTGATGAACTTCATTCCCTTCAACCCGATACCGGGCAGCTCCCATCGCCGTCCGGGCATGGCGCGGGCGGCCCGCATGGTGCGCGAGCTGCATCGGCGCGGGGTGCTCGCCAAGCTGCGTTACTCGGCTGGCCAGGATGTGGAGGGGGGCTGTGGCCAGTTGCGTGCGCGCAGCGAGCGCGGAAGCTGAAACGCGGTCGGCCCAGGGCGTGGCGACCTCATCACCCGTGACCTCCTCAATAGGGCCTGGTCACACTACGGACGCATCTGGGGTCCGTGGTGTGAACAGGCCCTGGTCAGGCGCACGTCCTCCCATCCGATCGTTCCCAGTGTCGGGGTGCGCCCCCGACGGGGTTAGGGGAGCGCCGGGTTGGTGAAGGGCATAGGGCCGAGACCGTCGGCGGCGGCGACCCGGAGCGCCGCCGGGGAGGTTTCGTGCGTTGCGAGAACCGCCCGGAGCGCCGGAAACGGCCTCAGGTCGAAGCGCATCGCAGGATCCTGCGGGAGGTACATGGCCCATCGGAGCAGGATGCCGAGGTAATGGCCCAGCGCGCCCGGTGTGGTGGCCGAGAGCCACGACGGCGCCTGGGCGAGGAGAAAGGTCTCGATCACGCCTGCCTGTGCCTGGAGTTTTTCCAGGGCTGCCCGCTGGACAGCCCCGGCGGCAGCGTCGCCCGCAGCCCGTTCGGGGTGGATGAGCGCCAGCACCGTCGGGTGGAGCGTGTTCGAGGCGAACAGCAGCCAGGACAGGAAAGCCGCACGTCCCGATTCGTGGATCCCCGGACCGAGGCGCCCGTGCCGATCCACCAGCCAGAGCAGAATTGCAGCGGTCTCGAAGATCGGACCCTCGTCCGTGTCGAGCGTGGGGATGAGGCCGAGGGGATTGAGCGCGCGGAAAGCTGGCATGTCGAAGTCGCCCGCTTCGAAATCCATGGGTTTCACGTGATAGGGGAGCCCGAGTTCCTCGAGTGCCAGACGGATCACCGAGGAGCACCAGTCCGGGCAGTGGTAGAGGGTGAGGGCCATGACGGGGACCTTGTCCTGGAAGCGCCTTGGAAGCGGATGACCGGATGGTACGCCATCGGGTGCCGACGCCCTACGCGAGCCGG
>JBILUV010000276.1:0-4572 GCA_044370825.1 Burkholderiales bacterium
GGCGCGCCGTGCCTCCTGCTCGTCACCATTTGCACCCTGATGGGCCAGCACGCTCAGCAGCACACCCACGGCGGTGACAGTGGCCGACTTCTCCGGATGCCTGCGGCCCGGCAGGGCGTCCGACGGTGTCTCCAGGGACTTCACCACCAGACGCCGGACGCAGAACTCGAACATGTCGATCTCGCCATCCGCCACCGCGAGCCGGTGCACCACATTCGCCAGCGACACCTGATCCGCCTTGCCAGCCTGAGCCAGCGGGCCGATGAGCTCGAACACGGCCGGTAGACGCAGGGAGGGCGCGAGTTCGGCCAGAAGACCAAGCGCCACCCGCGCTTGTGCCATCACCTTGCCGCCCATGGCGATCTCGATCGCGCTCAGTTGCCGCTCGCGCGGATCCGGGTCGCGCGACACCAGCAGCGCGAGCACCAGGCCGCGGGCGGCATCGGTCGACTCCGCCGCGGCGCGCACGAACGCTGGAAGCGCCTGAACGATACCCTGTGCCTCCATCACCTGGGAGGCATCCGGATGGCCGATCGCGGCCACCACCGTGTCGGCCAGATCCTGTGTGGTCATCCAGGTGGGGGGCGACTGGGCGGGCGCGGGCTGAGCTGCCTGGGGTGTGTCCAGCGCCAGCACAAGATCCGGCAGTGCGCTTGTGCGCCTGCCCTGGGCGGGTTCGGGTGCTGGCGGCAGCCCTTCCCTGACCGGGTCGACCGGCGGCAGGGGTGGCGGGGTCTGCGGCCCTTGCCCCAGTGCCTCGATCCGGTCGCGCACCGGTGGGTGCGTCGCGAACAGCGACCGCCGGAAGCCGGATGCGAACAACAGATGCGCCACCGTCGGGGTCTGGTTCGAACGGAGCGCAACGTCACCGCCTTGCGAGATGCGCAGCAGGGCGTTGCGCAGCCCGGCCGGGTTGCGGGTGAACTGCACCGCGGAGGCGTCCGCCAGCCATTCGCGCTGCCTGCACACGGCCGCCTGGAGCATGCGTCCCGCGAGCGTGCCCAGCGCCCCGATGACCATAAGGATCAATCCGAAGAAGATGAGCGGGCTGACCTTGTCCCTGGCCCGTACACGCAGTATGGCCCGCCCGAACGCCGTGACGCCGCTCAGGCCGGCGATCCAGCCGATCATCCGCATGTTCAGCTTCATGTCGCCGTTCAGGATGTGGCTGAACTCGTGCGCTACCACGCCCTGCAACTCATCCCGCGACAGCCGGGTCAGGGCGCCCCGCGTCACCGCGATCGCGGCGTTCGAGGGGCGGTGTCCCGCCGCGAATGCGTTGATGGAGGACTCCTCCTCCAGCACGTACACCGCAGGGACGGCGATGCCCGAGGCGATCGCCATCTCTTCCGTGACGTTGTGCAGCCGGCGCAGCAACGGGTCGGTCGCGCCAGGACCGACCCGGGTGCCTCCCAGGCTTTCCGCCACGATGCGGCCGCCCCGTGCCAGCGAGATGGCCTTTCCGATCCACGGCACCAGCACCACCAGCATCCAGAAGCCGGCGATCCAGAGGGTCAGCTCAGGGAATTCCAGCACGTAGTCGAGCACGACCCGCGCGAGGGCCTCCGGGCCGGGGTCTTCTGCGGATCCGGAGCCATGGCGTTGCAGGGCCAGCTGGAAGAGGGTGAAGAGGGTCAGCACACCCACGCAGGTCGTGACCGCGAGCGCGAACAGCCACTCCAGCCGCCGGGAGCGGCGCAGCGCATCCGCCTTGGCAGAGAAGAAGTCCACGGTGGCGCTGCCTTTCGATCAGCGCAGGCTCAGGAGGTCCGGCCGAGCAGGGCCCCCACACGAGGCGCCTGGCGCGCCTCCGGAGAGACGATCTCCAGCGGCTTGGCCGCCACGAACGAGAACAGCCCCGCGACCAGGCTCGAGGGGAACATCTCCCGCAGGTTGTTGTAGCTCAGCACGCTGTCGTTGAACGCCTGGCGCGCGAAGGCGATGCGGTTCTCGGTGGACGTCAGCTCCTCGCTCAACTGCATCATCGAGGTATTGGCCTTCAGGTCCGGATAGGCCTCCGACAGGGCGAACAACCGGCCCAGCGCACCGCCGAGCGCCGCCTCGGCGCCGGCCAGCGTCTGCATCGCCGAAGCCGACCCGGGCGATTCCGCCGCGCCGCGAAGGCCCGACACCGCAGCGTTGCGCGCCTTGATCACCGCCTCCAGCGTGTCGCGCTCGTGCTGCATGTAGGCCCGCGCCGTATCCACCAGATTGGGGATCAGGTCGTAGCGCCGTGTCAGCTGCACGTCGATCTGCGCGAACGCATTCCCGAACCCGTTGCGTGCGCCGACGAGGCGGTTGTAGGTGGCCACGCCCCAGAACAGCACGGCGGCGGCAACGGCGAGCGTGATCAGCAGGGAAATGCTCATGACCCGATGGCTCCAGTGTGGTTTCGCGAAAACTTCATTGGATTTACGACCCCGCCACCGCTTTCCACACCCCCTTTCGGGGTCGGACCTCGAATACCCCATGATTTTAATAGGGAAAAAACCCCAAAAATACGTGTTTCCAGGGCTTAGACGGTCATTTTCGGGGTCGAAATGCTTGCGCTCTGCCCCCTGCGCGCAGGCTGTGCCGCAGCGGGCGGCTGGGTCTGCCCGTGCCGGGCCCCACTCGCCATCCCTGACGTTATCGCCGCCGGCACGCCGGTTCGGGGCGAAGCGACACAGGCGCGGTCCAGAGGCATCGGCCGCCGCTCGGGCATGGCGGATCACGCAGCCCGGCCCGAGCGCAAATCACCCGTCGCCGGGCATACTTCCCCGGGTACATTCACAGGAGCCCATCATGAGCAGCGACATTCTTTTCCACCTCGTCGACGGCGCCCCGGAACAGGTCGGCCCGTTCAGCCACGCCACCGAAGTCGGCGGCTGGGTGTTCGTGACCGGGCAGATGCCCACCACGCCCGGCGCGCCCGAACTGCCAGTCCCGGAGGGCATTGAGGCGCAGACCCGTCTCGTGATGGCCAATCTCGAGCGGGTGCTCGCGGGCATCGGCCTGTCGCTTCGCGACGTCGTGCGCACCGGGGCCTATCTCACGCATTTCGAGGAGGACTACCCCGTCTTCAATCGGATCTATCGCGAATACTTCCCGGCCAACGGCCTGCCTGCGCGCACCTGCATCGGTGTGTCAGGGCTCGCCAAGGGCGCGCGGGTCGAGGTCGACTTCATCTGTCGGCGGCCCGGATGAGCGCCACGCCTCTCATCCGCCCGCTGCCGGGCGAGCGCATCCATCCGGCCGATACGGCCTTGCTCGTCGTCGACATGGAGCGCGACTTCGTCGACCCGGGCGCCGTGCAGGAGACCCCTGGTGGCCGGGCCATCGTGCCCGCGATCAATCGGCTCATTGCGTGGGCTCGGGAGCATTCCCTCCCGATCATCTTCACCCACGAGATGCACCGGCCCGATCTGAGCGATTACGGCATCGAACTCGAGTACGACCCCATCCATTGCCTCGAGGGCACCCCGGGGTGTGAGCTCACAGACGGGCTCGATGTCCGCCCGGGGGACTATCGCATCCGCAACAAGCGGCGATACGACTGCTTCCTCGGCACCGATCTCGACCTGTTGCTGCGCGGCAGGCGCATCGTCAATCTGGTCTGCTGCGGTGTCACCACGCATTGCTGCGTCATGAGCACCGTCTACACCGCCCGCAACCTCGACTACCGCGTCCTCGTGCCGCGCGACGCGGTGGCGGCGGTATCTCCGGCCCATCAGGAGGCGGCGCTGCTTTGCATGAGTGACGTGTTTGCTTATGTGACCGAGGTCGATGACGTCGTCGAGCTGTGGCCGAGGAGGCGCAATGACGAGCGCGCCGGGATCTGACGGATCCGTTCCGCTTCCCCTCGTCACACCGCAGCAGCGAGCCCGGCAGTCCGTTCTTGTGCGGCGTGTGCCCTGCGGATGCCTCCCGGCCGTTTCAGATATCCGGGGTCCCGCGTTCCATTAGAGAGAATGACGAGCGGCGAACGTGGCTGTCTGCGTTAGCTGGGTCCCCAGGGTTATTCGCGCCCGTATTGGGAACTTATCCTGATTTCTTCACCGAAGGATTCGAGGTCGAGTTGGAACAAACTCCCGAAACGGGGGCGTGTGTTGACCGGAATATGGGCATTTGCGAGACTCTTGCAGGTGTTTGCGAAGTGCCGGGGTTGATGTGTGGAGCATGCAAGCAGGGCAGCGGGTGGATTTTCTTCGAATCTCGTTTCCCCTGCCTTCGCTACAGCAACAACTTATATGTGGTGCAGTGCTGTCAGCTTCAGTGGCCTTTCCGCAGTCCACGGCGTCCATGCTGTCGGATCGACGAGGCGGCAACTGGCTGACGGTTTTCCAATTACAGGAGGACGAATGAAGACTTCGAATGCAATGAAGGTTGTCGTGGCATCCATCGGGCTGATGGCGACCGGCGGTGTGTTCGCCGCGGCTCCGAACCTGTCGACGCAGGTGGTGGTGAACAAGCTCGAGCTGCCCTGGGACATGGCATTCCTCAAGGATGGCACCATGTTCTTCACCGAGAAATGCAAGGGTCTGTCTGTCCGTCTGCCCTCCGGCGCCATCAACAAGCTGCACGGCCTCGGCG
>JBILUV010000279.1:0-4555 GCA_044370825.1 Burkholderiales bacterium
GTGTCCTGCTCGGGTGCCATCCCGGCGTGGGCGATCTCCCCGGCGGCCTGACGCAGCTTCTCCATCAGGTCGTTGACCCGATCGATATCGAGCGTGGTCAGAGGCATGGGGCTGGCGGTGAGGATGGACAGCTCGCGGGAGATGCGCCGGGACGGCGAGGACAGTGCTGGCAGCCCGAGCATGCTGGAGGCCACGTCGAGGGCGTGGGCGAGCCGCTGGACTGCCACCAGGTCCTCGCGCGCGCCGGCGCTGCGCACGGCCGAATCCCAGGCGCCGTCGATCTCCGCGAGCTTGCGTGGCAGTTCCTGAGCGTGTCTCTCGGACAGCTCACGCAGTGCCTTGCGAAAAACCTCCAGTGCGTTCATCCGTTGCGACCTGCCGCGACTCTTGCTCCGCTGACGATGCCGGCAGCGCCGGAACCGAAACCTCTCAAAACGGCAGGATGCTGAGCAAGAATGAGGCCGCCGTGCAGCGATGGCAAGGAGGTGGACAGCGCTGCAGCCGTTTCGTCGCCGGCATCGGCACCGGGGTAACAGTGCGGCGACAGCGCGCAGGGGGCGCTTCAGCCCTGGCGGGCGTCGAAACCAGCGGACTCTACCGCGCCGATGAGCGCTTCGACGGCGCTCAGGCCGGGCTCGTGGGTGACCTCGGCCGACCCCGATTGCAGGGAAACCTCGACCCGGCTCACGCCAGGCAACTGCTGCAGGACGCGCGTGACGCTGGCGACGCAACCGCCGCAGGTCATGCCATCGATCTTCAGGGTGGTCAGAGCCATTCAAGTTTTTCCTGTGTTGTCATGGAGTTGGGAAAGTCACCGCCCGAAGCCTGGAATTGGTGGCGGTATCCGCTGGCAGGTCCCCTGGTCAGCGGTGTCGCGCTCGTACCACCGATCGCGACCGCTGTTCCGTGGGGACCGGTCCGGGGCGGTCACGAACCTCGGTTCCCCTGCCGGAGCACCTGCCAGGGGAACGAGACGCCACGCCCATCCTGCCGGCGCCACGCCACTGCCCGATGACCCGTCCGCCGGGTTCACGCAAAGTCGCCTACGAAGTGCCGATTCCGACCATGATGCCAGTGCTGTCAGGCGACCCGACAGTCAGGAGGCCGGGAGGGAGGCTCACAGGCGAAGCGGCTGCGGGAGTGCGTGACCTGCCCGCAGCCGGCCTGACTCAGCGCGCCAGTTCCGGCAGGTCGCGGAACAGCTCCAGGGCCTCGGGGTTGGCCAGCGCCTCCCGGTTCTTCACCGGCCGACCGTGCACAACGTCGCGCACCGCCAGTTCGACGATCTTCCCGCTCTTGGTCCGGGGGATGTCCGCCACCGCGAGGATCCTGTCGGGCACGTGGCGCGGGGTGGTGTTGGTCCGGATGCGTTCCTTGATGCGCTTGGCCAGGGCGTCGTCCAGCGCCGCCCCCTCGCGCAGGCGCACGAACAGCACCACGCGCACATCGTTGTTCCAGTCCTGGCCGATGACCAGGCTTTCCACCACCTCGTCGAGCTGTTCGACCTGACGATAGATCTCGGCCGTGCCGATGCGCACACCGCCAGGGTTGAGGACCGCGTCCGATCGCCCGTAGATGACGGCGGTCCCGCGGCTGGTCAGCTCCATGTAGTCGCCGTGGCACCACACGTTCGGGAAGCGCTCGAAATAGGCGGCGCGGTAACGCGCTCCGTCCGGGTCATTCCAGAAACCGACCGGCATCGAGGGAAACGGCGCGGAGCACACCAGTTCGCCCTTGACCCCGGTGACGGGCCGGCCCTCGTCATCGTAGACCTCGACCTTCATGCCCAGGCCGCGGCACTGGATTTCGCCGCGCCAGACCGGCACCCAGGGGCTGCCAAGGACGAAACACGAGACGATGTCGGTGCCGCCGGAGATGGACGAGAGCAGGAGATCCTGCTTGATATGGCTGTAGACGTAGTCATAGCCTTCGGCCACCAGCGGGCTGCCGGTGGACGTCATGGTGCGCAGGGCCGACAGATCGTGGGAATCGGCGGGCCGCAGCTTGAGCTTGTTGAGGGCGTCGATGTACTTGGCCGAAGTGCCGAAGACGTTCATGCGCTCCTGCTCGGCGAAGTCCCAGAGCGCATTGGCGCCGGGGTAGAAGGGCGAGCCGTCATAGAGCAGCAGCGTGGCGCCGGTCGCCAGCCCGGAAGCGAGCCAGTTCCACATCATCCAGCCGCAGGTCGTGAAATAGAACAGGCGGTCGCCGCGCTTCAGGTCGGTCTGCAGCTGGTGTTCCTTGAGGTGCTGCAGCAGCGAGCCGCCCTGACCGTGGACGATGCACTTGGGCACTCCTGTGGTGCCCGAGGAGTACAGGATGTAGAGGGGGTGATCGAAGGGCAGGCGCTCGAAGGCGATGTCGGCGGCCGGAAACGGCGCCACGAAGGCAGGCAGGGTGGTGGCCCGCGCCACCGATGACAGGTCGGGTTCCTCGGACAGGTAGGGAATGACCACCACCTGTTCGACGCTTGGCAGGCGGTCGACGATCTCTGCGAGCCTGCCCAGCACGTCGAGGCGCTTGCCGCCGTACCAGTAGCCGTCCACGCTGAGCAACACCCGCGGCGTGATCTGGCCGAACCGGTCGAGCACCCCCTGCACGCCGAAGTCCGGCGAGCAGGATGACCAGATCGCGCCCACACTGGAGGTGGCCATGAGGCCGATGATGGCTTCGGGCATGTTCGAGACGATGGCGGCGACGCGGTCACCCGGCTTTACGCCGGCGGCCCTGAGGGCGGCAGCGAGGCGGGCCGTGGCCTCGTACACCTCGCGGAAGCTCAGGCTGCGGCGCACCTTGTTCTCGCCGCGAAACACCATGGCGGTGTCGTCGTCCCGCCGGCGCAGCAGGTTCTCGGCGTAGTTGAGCCTCGCATCGGGAAACCAGCGGGCCCCGGGCATGCGGTCGCCGTCGACCAGCAGGCGCTCGCCCTTGCCTGCCGACACCACGCCACAGAAATCCCACAGCGCGCTCCAGAACAGGTCGGGGTGCCGGATGGACCAATCGTAAAGGCCGACATAGTCGTCGTGCCGCTCGCCGTGCCGCTCGGCGACCAGGGCGGAGAATGCGCTGAGGTTGGCTTCGGTGCGGCGCTGCGGCGAGGGGGTCCAGATCGGTGGGGTGTTCAAGACGTTGACTCCGGGTTGCGGGCTCCGGGCAGAAGGACTCCGGGGCAACGTCAAATGTTAGCGCAGGCGACGGGGTGTGCAACGCAACATGGCCACCCATGGCGCGGAGGGCGGCAGCGCGCCGTCGTCGTTCGCGGCATCCACCGGGCCCCCGACGACGCCGCGAAGTCAGCGCAGGATCACGGTCTTGTTGCCGTGCAGGAACACGCGATCCTCGAGGTGGAAGCGCAGGCCGCGCGCCAGCACCACCTTCTCGATGTCGCGCCCGTAGGTGACGAGGTCCTCCGGGCTGTCGGCATGCGAGATGCGCGTCACGTCCTGTTCGATGATCGGGCCTTCGTCGAGGTCCGTCGTGACGTAGTGACAGGTGGCGCCGATCAGCTTGACGCCGCGCTCATGGGCCTGGTGGTAGGGGCGCGCGCCGATGAAACTGGGCAGGAAGCTGTGGTGGATGTTGATGATCTGCCCGCGAAAGCGCTCGCACATGGCGGGGGAGAGGATCTGCATGTAGCGCGCGAGCACCATGACTTCGCCGCCCGCAGCCTCGTACAGGCGGGCGATCTCATCGTAAGCCACGTCCTTGCGGGCCGGGTCGACGGGCACGTGATGGAAGGGAATGCCATGCCATTCGACCAGACCAAGGAAGTCATCATGGTTCGATATGACGCAGGCGATGTCCACATTCCACTCCCCCGACTTCCAGCGACCCAGCAGGTCGTAGAGACAATGTCCCTGTTTCGACACCAGGACCACCAGTCTGCGGCGCTCGCCCTGGTCTCGGATACGCCAGTCCATGCCGAACTCCATCGCGATCGGGCGAAAGGACTCACAGAAGCCAGACACGTCGAAGGGCAGGGATTCGGCCAGGATCTCCTGGCGCATGAAGAAGCGCCGTGTCCGGGCGTCTGCGTAGTGGCTGGACTCGAGGATCCAGGCGCGATGTCGGGCCAGGAAAGCGCTGACGGTGGCAACGATCCCGAACTGGTCGTTGCAGGATAGTGTGAGGGTGAAGCGACGTTCCGAGGAAGCGAGGGCCATCACGAGCAGTATGAGGACGCAATATTGGGGGTGTTTCTTTGGGTGAAACTTTTTTTCCCATTGTGAGCACTTCATCCGGCCCTGGCAAGCGCGTTGACGCGCGCCTCACGCGGCATGCTGCGTCCGCACGGTGGTGGTGGGGCGCGTCGGGCGATGTACGTGACTGCGCAAGGATGTATGGCCCTACCTCGGCCGCAGGACGTCTGCCAACGGGAATGACGCTGGCGCGGGGCTTTGCCGGCGCCGAGTTGACCGCTCAGTCCGGTCGCAGCCAGGTTCCGGCGGACGGCGGTAACCCATCTCCGGAGGCGGTGCCCGTTGGCTCCCCGCGGGGGGGCGGGGCGTACGCTGACCCGAGCCGCCCCGACAGGTCGCCGGCGAACCCCAGCAGG
>JBILUV010000280.1:0-4544 GCA_044370825.1 Burkholderiales bacterium
CGGTTGTCGGCAGCATGGCCTCCTTGTGGGGGCCCCTGTTCGGGGCGGTGTTCATCCAGGTCGTGCCGAATGTGGCGGACGATCTGTCAAAGTCCGCTTCGTGGGCGATCTACGGTGGCTGCATGGTGGCGAGCGTGTTCCTGATGAAAAATGGCATTGCCGGCGCGATCGGGGCCCTGGGGCGTGACGTGTCCCGTCGTCTCCGGACCGCCCGGACGATGCGCGAAGGGGAGGGGGGCGAACAATGAAGTCACGTGTCGCTGCGGTCTTGATGGCGGGCCTGATGTGCATCGGGCAGGCCTTCGCGGAGAAGAAGTACGCACCGGGGGTGAGCGACAGCGCGATCCGCTTCGGTCAGAGCTTTGCGCTCAGCGGCCCGGCCTCGGCCTACGGCACGGTTGCCCGGGTGGAGGCGGCGTACTTCAGGATGATCAACGAGCAGGGCGGCGTGAACGGCCGCAGGCTCGAGCTGATCACCCTGGATGATGGCTTCAGCCCGCCCCGGACAGTGGAGCAGGTGCGGCGCCTGGTGGAGCGCGACCAGGTCGCGTTCATCTTCAACATCCTGGGCACGCCGCCCAACATGGCCGTGCGCAAGTACCTCAATGACCGCAAGGTGCCGCAGCTGTTTACCGGGGCCGGTGCCTCCCTGTTCGGGGACCACCGGAACTTCCCCTGGACCATCGTGCTGCAGCCTTCCTACCGCGACGAGGCCCGCATCTACGCAGAGTACATCCGCAGGAACCGGCCCAACGCGAAGCTTGCCCTGTTGAGCGGCAACGACGACGCCGGCCGCGACTACGTGCAAGGCCTCAGGGCAGCGCTCGGGCCTGAACTGGCTGGCCGGATGATCGTGGCCGAGGCCACCTACGAGTCCACCGACCTGAACACGGACTCCCAGGTGCTGGAGCTCCAGGCCTCGGGTGCGGACACCCTGTTCGTGCAGGGGGTGTCGAAGTGGGCCTCCCAGACCATACGCAAGGTCCACGACATCGGCTGGCGGCCCCTGTTCATCCTTTCCGCCACGGCCACGTCCGTATCCGGTGTCCTGGCGCCTGCCGGCCTGGACAAGGCCAGGGGCATCGTGAGCGCCTATTACCTGAAGGACCCGAACGACCCGCAGTGGGCCGACGATCCCGGCTTCAAGGAGTGGCTGGCCTTCATGAAGAAGCATTATCCGGCCGGCAGCACGGCCGACCAGGTCAACGTCTACGGCTACACCATGGCTCAGGCGCTGGTGCAGACGCTGAAGCAGTGCGGCGACGATCTCAGCCGCGAGAACATCATGAGGCAGGCCGCGAACCTCGACATCGCGCTGCCCATGCTGCTGCCCGGCATACGCATCAGGACCGGCCCGACCGATTACTTCGGCGTGCAGGCCCAGCGCATGATGCGTTTCAACGGCACGAGCTGGGAGCTGTTCGGCGAGCTTATCGGCGACAACTGATGCGAGGACGGACTGCGCTGATCGCGCGTCAGGCGGGTCGGCCGCACATGGTTCCGGGCCGGCCTGATGTCAGGGCGCGCGACGGCCTTCAGAGAATGCCGTCGAAGGGCTGCACCTCGACCATCGCCCCGGCGTCGGTGTTGCCCTGTTCGGTCGGCAGCACCACGAAGCAGTTGGCCTGGCTCATCGAGGACAGGATGCCCGAGCCCTGGTCGCCGGTGGTGCGCACGCTCCACTGCCCGTCGTCGCCACGGCTCAGGATGCCGCGCTGGAACTCGGTGCGTCCCGGCGCCTTTTTCACGGCGCTGGTCAGCCGGGCCTGGAAGGTCGGCACGCCGTCGCCCAGGCTGCGCCCGGAGATCACCAGCAGCGCATCGCGGACGAACTGGTAGAAGGTCACCATGGTGGCCACCGGGTTGCCCGGCAGGCCGAAGAAGTGGGCCCGCCCGATGCGGCCGAAGGCCAGCGGACGACCCGGCTTCATGGCGATCTTCCAGAACAGCACCTGGCCCAGGCGGTCGAGCATCTGCTTGACGTAGTCCGCATCGCCCACCGACACGCCGCCGCTGGTAAGAACCACGTCGGCGTTGGCCGCGGCCTCGGCGAAGGCCTGCTTCACGGCTTCGGGCTCGTCACGGATGACGCCCATGTCCAGCACCTCGGCCCCCATCTCGGTGAGCATGCCGTAGAGCGTGTAGCGGTTGGAATCGAAGATCTGGCCTGGACCCAGGCTGCCGCCCAGGGAGACGAGCTCGTCCCCGGTGGAGAAGAACGCCACCCGCAGCCGGCGGTATACCGACACCTCGACGATGCCCAGTGAGGCGATCAGCCCCAGTTCGGCCGGGCGCACCGGCTGGCCGCGCCGCAGCACCACCGCGCCGGTCTTGATGTCCTCGCCGGCGAGGCGGCGGTTCTGGCCGGCACGGGCACCAGCGCCCAGGGTCACCATGCCGTCGGCGGCACGGGCACGCTCCTGCATGATGATCGTGTCGCAGTCGGGCGGCACCACGGCGCCGGTGAAGATGCGCACCGCCTCGCCCGGGGCGACCGGGCCGAGGTAGGGCTTGCCGGCGAAGGAGGTACCGACCACGCGCAGCGTCACGTCGGCGTCGGCCGCGAGGTCGGCGTGGCGCACGGCGTAGCCGTCCATGGCCGAGTTGTCGTGGCCCGGCACGTGGATGGGCGAGGCGATGTCCTCGGCCAGAACCCGCCCCAGGGCATCGCGCACTGCCAGCCGCTCCACCGTGGTGATGGGCGTGAGGAAGGCGCGGATGTGCCGACGGGCCTGGTCCACCGGCATGGAATTCGGGTCGTAGTCCTCGGCCTGGGTGATGTCGAGCAGGGAAGGGGTGGTCATGGCGGTGTAGGGCGTGGCGGGGTGGCGGGCGCCTGCCGGCGCGGGCGGGCTCGTGGGCAAACGGGGGCGGCGGCAGATGCGCGGCGGCTGCCGCTCAGCCGCCGATGTAGGACATCTCGACCTTGCGCAGCTTGGCCGTCTCCTCGGTGCGGATCTCTGAATAGCGGTCGGCGCGCACCCGCCAGACGCGGGCGAGGGCCTCGGAGATCTCGTCGTCGGAGGCGTCGCTGCGGATGAGGGCGCGGAAGTCCGTGCCCTCGGTGGCGAACAGGCAGGTGAACAGCTTGCCCTCGGCCGACAGGCGGGCGCGCGTGCAGTCCTTGCAGAACGCCTGGGTGACGGAGGAGATGAAGCCCACCTCGCCGCTGCCATCCAGGTAGCGCCAGCGCTCCGCGACCTCGCCGATGTAGTTCGGGTCGATCGGCTCGATCGGCATCTCGGCATTGATCTTCGCCGCCAGTTCGCGCGAGGGCACCACGTGGCGCATCTGCCAGCCGTTGGTCGAGCCCACGTCCATGAACTCGATGAAGCGCAGGATGTGGCCGCTGCCCTTGAAGAAGCGCGCCATCTCGACCACCGAGTGGTCGTTGACACCGCGCTTGACCACCATGTTGATCTTGATGGGGTTGAGGCCGACGCGGTCGGCCTCCTCGATACCCTCGAGCACCTTTTCCACCGGGAAGTCGACGTCGTTCATCTTCATGAACGTGGCGTTGTCCAGCGAATCGAGGCTGACGGTGATGCGCTTCAGCCCGGCATCCTTGAGCGCCTGGGCCTTCTGCTTGAGCAGGGAGGCGTTGGTGGTGAGGGTGAGGTCGAGGTCGGGGTAGTAGGCCAGCATCTCGATCAGGCGCTCGAGCTTGCGGCGCACCAGCGGCTCGCCGCCGGTGATGCGGATCTTCTCAACGCCGTGGTCGCGGAAGATGCGCACAAGGCGGTGGATCTCCCCGAAGCTGAGCAGCTGCTCGCGTTCGAGGAACTGGAAGTCCTTGCCGTAGATCTCCTTCGGCATGCAGTAGGTGCAGCGGAAATTGCACCTGTCCGTGACGGAGATGCGCAGGTCCCGCAGGGGACGGTTGCGGGTGTCTAGCAGGGGCGTGCTCATGGTGTCTTCCTGGTCGGCCGGTGCCATGGTCGTGACTGCGGGGCATTATAGCCGTGCCGACACAACGGGGTTGCGGGAGGCGGGGGCTCGCCCGGTGAATCTTCCGGGCTACAGCTCCACCAGCTTGCCGGGGTCGAAGGCCGGGTTCTCGAAGCTCACCCTGGGCGGCTCGAGTCCCTCCTTCGCGACAGCCCAGTTGGAGCGCCGGTAGCCCATCGGGTTCGCCACCACACGCGCATTTCCCGCCCGATAGTCGAACCCGTCGTGGGTATGACCGTGTACCCAGAGCGCCGGCACCTCCAGGAGGGGGTCCAGTCGCGACACGAAGGCGGCGCTGCTCAGGTGACCAGCCCAGCGCGGATGCACGCTGTCGCGGTGCGGTGCGTGGTGGGTGACCACCACGGTGGGGCCATCGAAGGGCTCGGCCAGGCGAGCTTCCAGGAAGCGCCGCGCCTGCTGGTGCAGGGCGAGGGTGTGCGCCGGCCGCAGCAGGGTGTCCTCGGTCCAGTGGATGGCGCGGTAATCCACCACGTATTTCAGCGATTCCGCCATCGCCGGCTCCATCAGCGATTCCCCGAACAGGGCGAAATCCGTCCAGAGGGTCGCGCCCAGGAAGCGCACGCCGTCGATGATCA
>JBILUV010000061.1:0-15608 GCA_044370825.1 Burkholderiales bacterium
CCGGTGATCATGATCACGTCCAACAACGAGAAGGAACTGCCGGACGCCTTCCTGCGCCGCTGCTTTTTCCACTACATCCGCTTCCCCGATCGCGACACCATGGAGCGCATCGTCGAGGTGCACTACCCGGGCATCAAGAAGGCCCTGCTGGAGCGGGCCCTGACGGTGTTCTTCGAGGTCCGGGACGTCCCGGGGCTGAAGAAGAAGCCCTCCACCTCGGAGCTGCTGGACTGGCTGAAGCTGCTTGCGGCGGAGGACATCGCGCCTGACGCGCTGCACAGCCAGGAGCAGGGCAAGATCATCCCGCCGCTGCATGGCGCGCTGCTCAAGAACGAGCAGGACGTTCACCTGTTCGAGCGGCTCGTGTTCATGTCCAGGAGGCGCTAGGGGATGATCGTGCGCGGGCCTGCAGCCCGGCCGCGGCGGTGTCCTGATGGCCGTGAACGGGAGGGTGCATGCTGATCGATTTCTTCCTGCAACTGAAGGAGGGCGGCGTGCCGGTGTCGGTCAAGGAGTACCTGACCCTCATGGCCGGCATGCAGGCCGAGCTTCCGGGCTACAGCGTCGAGGGCTTCTACTATCTGGCGCGTGCCTGCCTGGTGAAGGACGAGTCCCACTACGACAAGTTCGACCGGGTGTTCGCGGCCTACTTCAAGGGCGTCGCCTCGGCCGGCGAGAACCTGGTCGCGGTGCTGCCCGAGGAGTGGCTGCGCCGTCAGGCCGAGTTGCACCTGTCCGAGGAGGACAAGGCGGCCATCGAGGCGCTCGGCGGGTGGGAGAAGCTCATGGAGACGCTGCGCCAGCGCCTCGAGGAGCAGAAGGACCGCCACCAGGGCGGCTCCAAGTGGATCGGCACGGCCGGCACCTCGCCTTTCGGCGCCTACGGCTACAACCCGGAGGGCGTGCGCATCGGTCAGGAGGGGTCACGCAACCGCCGTGCGGTGAAGGTGTGGGACGAACGCCAGTACCGCAACCTCGACGACAGCGTCGAGTTGGGCACACGCAACATCAAGGTGGCGCTGAAGCGATTGCGGCGTTTCGCCCGCGAGGGCGCGGCGGAGGAGCTCGATCTCGAGGACACGGTGCGTTCCACGGCGCGCAACGCCGGCTGGCTCGACATCCGCATGGTGCCGGAGCGCCACAACGCGGTGAAGGTGCTGCTGTTCCTGGACGTCGGCGGGTCGATGGACGACCACGTCAAGGTGTGCGAGGAACTGTTCTCCGCCGCCCGCACGGAGTTCAAGCACCTCGAATACTTCTACTTCCACAACTTCCTCTACGAGAGCGTGTGGAAGGACAACCGGCGCCGCAGCAGCGAGCGTTTCCCGACGACGCGGCTGCTGCACACCTTCGCCGCCGACTACAAGGTGATCTTCGTCGGCGACGCCACCATGAGCCCCTACGAGATCGCCTATCCCGGCGGATCGGTGGAACACCACAACGAGGAGGCCGGCGCGGTGTGGTTGCAGCGGGTGCTCGACGTGTATCCGAAGGCGGTGTGGATCAACCCGCAGCCGGAGGATCGCTGGGAGTACTACGAGTCGCTGCGCATGACGCGCCAGCTGATGGGCGACCGAATGTTCCCGCTGACACTGGACGGGCTGGACCGGGCGATGCGGGAGCTGACCCGCTGAACACCCTCAGGCGCCGAAGTTGAGCTGGCGCGGCGCGAGGTAGCGGCGCGCGATCTCGTCGGCCGGGAGCGGGCGGTTGAACAGGAAGCCCTGGTACTCGTCGCAGCCCAGGCGCTTGAGCACCGACAGCTGGGCGAGATTCTCCACGCCCTCGGCGGTGACACGCAGGTCCAGGCTGTGGGCCATCCCGACGATGGTGGAGACGAGCACGTTGCTGCCCTTGTCGGATTCGACATCGCGCACGAAGGAGCGGTCTATCTTGAGCGTGTCGATGGGCAGCTGCTTGAGGTTGATCAGCGACGAGTAGCCGGTGCCGAAGTCGTCCACCGCAAGCCGGGTGCCGAGCTTGCCCAGGCGGCGAAAGGCCTGGAGACTGTCCTCTGCGGTCTGCCACAGCACCGACTCTGTCATCTCGAGTTCGAGGTGGGTCGGGTCCAGGCCGGAGTGGCCCAGGATGCGCTGGACGTTGCGCGCAAATTCGTTCGGGTTAGTGAACTGCCGCGCCGAGACGTTCACAGCGATCCGCAGCGGCGGGTAGCCGGCGTCCTGCCAGGCCTTGGCCTGCTCGCAGGCCGAGCGCAGCACCCAGGCACCGATGGGGTCGATGAGGCCCGTCTCCTCGGCGACCTCCATGAACGTCGAGGGCTGCACCAGCCCTTTCGTCGGGTGCCGCCAGCGCAGCAGCACCTCGACACCGGCGACATGGCCGCTGGCGATATCGACCTGCGGCTGGTAGTGCAGCACGAACTCGTTGCGGTCCAGCGCACGGCGCAGTGCAGTCTCGAGGTCGTGTCGCTCGACGGCGCGGATGTTCATCTCGCGCGAGAAGAACTGGTAGTTGCGCCGCCCCTTCTCCTTGGCGTGGTACATCGCCGTGTCGGCGTTCTTCATCAGGCTGGCGGAATCGTCGGCGTCGTCCGGGAAGATGCTGATGCCGATTGAGCAGGAAGTGTTGAGAGTGTGGTTGAGCACCTGCACCGGCCGTGCCAGCGCCGCGGTAATCTTGTCCGCCACCTGGGCCGCGTCCTCGGCCTGCTGCAGGCCCTCCAGGGTGATGACGAACTCGTCGCCTCCGAGGCGGGCGACGGTATCGCCCTTGCGGATGCAGCCCTGCATGCGTGCCGCCACCTCCTTGAGCAGCAGATCGCCGACGTCGTGGCCCAGGGAGTCGTTGATGGTCTTGAAGCGGTCGAGGTCGATGAACATGAGGGCCAGCGCTTCGCGGTTGCGGCGGGCGTTCACCAGACCCTGCTCGAGCCGATCCTGCAGCAGCACGCGGTTGGGCAGACCGGTGAGCGCGTCGCGCGTGGCCAACTGGCTAATACGCTCCTCCGCTGCCTTGCGGTCGGTGATGTCGCGGGCGGTGCCGCGGGATCCGATCACCCCACCCTCAGCGTCACGGATGGTCACGGCGTTGACACCCACCCACACCATCGCGCCTGTGCGGGTGGTGAGCATGTGCTCCAGATCGCGGTAGGAGCCGTCCTCGCGGGCGTGTTCCCTGAGCCAGTCCTCGACCCGCTGCCGCTCGCCGGCCGGCATGAGTTCCTCGGGCCGGCGCCCGATGAGCTCTGTGTCGCTGTAGCCCAGCAGGCTGCGGACCTTTGGCGACACGTAGACGTAGGCCCCGGTGGCGTCCTGTTCCCAGACGAATTCGCTGGCGGCCTCGGCGAAATCGCGGAACCGGCGCTCGCTCTCGCGCAGCTGCAGCTCGACAGTCTTCAGTTCGGTGATGTCTCGGCCCACGCCACGGTAGCCGCGGAAGTCGCCCGCGGTGTCGAACACCGGCTCCCCGCTGGACATGGCCCAGCGGCCCAGGCGGGGGATGCGCAGCACCAGATCCCGGAAGGGCTTGCGCGCCTCGAGCAGCGCACGGTGCTCCTCGCGGGCGCGCTCCGAGGGCCATTCGTAGCCGGCGTCGAAGCGCGTCTTGCCGAGGAGCTCGGACATGCTGCTGGCAACATGCGCCAGCGCGGTGGGCGACAGGTAGGTGAATCGGTACTGCTCATCCTGTTCCCAATACCAGTCGGCGGACAGTTCTGTCAGGCTGCGGAAGCGCTGCTCGCTGTCGCGCAGCCGCTCCTCGGCGGCGCGCCGGTCGGTGAGGTCGAACAACACCAGCAGCACGAAGCGGTTGCCGTCGGGGGCGGTGAGGGCAGTCTTGCGCACCAGCATCCAGCGCACTGCGTCGTTGACGCGGTAGGAACGCTCGTAATCCACCGGGGTGTCGCTCTGAAGTGCGTCGTTGTCGGTGGCGACGAAGTAGTCCGCGTCCTCGACGTTGAAGAAATCGTGGTCGGTGCGGCCGATGATGTTCTCGCGCGGACGGCCGAAGAATTCGATGAACGAGGGGTTGGCGCCCACGTAGCGGTGCTGGGCGTCCTTGACCAGCACCGGGCTGGGGATGGCGTCGATCAGGGCGTTGAGGAACTGCCGCGAGTGGGCGATCTCCTCCTCGGCCTGCTTGAGCAGGGAGACGTCCCGTCCCACGCCGCGGTAGCCCGTGAAGGCGCCCGAGGCATCCGTGACCGGCTCGCCGCTCAGCGCGTGATGGAGGGTGGTGCCCTCCGTGCCGTGCCAGGCGACGGCGACGTCGCGGAATGACTCACGCCGCGCGACTGCCGCGTCGTGCCGGCGTGCGTCCTCGGCACTGACTTCACCTTCCAGGTCGGCGCGACGCTTGCCGATGAACTGGCTGGCGGCCAGTTCGCCAGCCTCGAAGGCGCGTCCCGACACCCGCGTGAACCGCATCTGGGTGTCGGTTTCCCACTGCCAGTCGGCCGACAGGCCCGCCAGGGAACGGAAGCGGTCGAAGCCCGCCTTGAGCTGTGCCGTCGCCTGCCGCTGGGCACTGGCCAGCCCGTGCACGTAGAACGCGGTGCCGGTGATGGTGGCCAGGAAAACGTCGAAGGCCAGATGGCCGGCGGCCGGAGCCATGCCGGCGAAGGGCCCGGACCCACGGGCGATCGCCCAGGTGCCGCCGATGGCCACCACCGCATTGCTGAAGGTGGTCAGATGGGCGCCTGCATTCACCGCGATCAGCAGCGCCCCCGGGAAGACCAGATAGGCGGTCGGTACCATGCCGCCCAGGTCACCCGGGGCCGCGGTGAACACCCCCACCACCACGGCCAGATGGACGCCGGCGAGCACCATGGCACGGATGTCGGGGAGCAGGCGCGGAGGAACCCGCCAGACCACCAGCAGCGGCAGGAAGGATGCGATGGCCACGGCATCGGCGATCCAGCCACGGGCAGCGATGCGTGCGGCCTCCAGAAGGTCGGCGCCGGCGACGGCCGACAGGGCCGACCAGGTGACGAGCGCACCGGCGGCCGGGACCAGCATGGAGACAGCTGGCATGCGCGCAGCCAGTGCGCTGACCGACAGGCTGCCGCGGGTGACGCGTTGGTGCCTGAGCATGGTCCAGGCGACGGCGGCCTCGAGTACGGCCCCCAGTGCCCTGGCGGTGGCTCCGGGCCAGCCATCGCCGGCGATCCATCCAACGCTGCCTGCCGCCAGCAGGATCGCAGGGAACATCGGTGGCCCTAGCCGAAGCACCGCGAAGACGGCGATCGCCGCCGACGGCCAGATCATCGCCGCTTCGCCGCCGGATGCCGGCGCCAGGGCGAGCAGCGGCAGGGCAAAGACCACATAGGCCACTGTCCACAGGACTCCCTCGGCGATGGCCCGGGGGTCCAGGGCGGGACGGGAGGGTCGGCCCAGGTTCATGCGGCGGCGGCGGGAGGGGGAGCCCGCCGGCGGTCGAGACCGGTGGGCGGGGCCGACTTGAGAACCTCTTCAACGGTGGTGACGCCCTGCGCCACCTTGAGCGCGCCGCTGATGCGCAGTGGCTTCATCCCGTCCTTGTAGCTCTGCTCCCGGATCTCCGAGAGATCGGCACTCTGGCCGACCAGTTTCCGCAGCGCCGGGGTCAGCAGCATGATCTCGTAGATGCCGACGCGGCCCATGTAGCCCGTCATGCGACATTCGAGGCAGCCGCGGGCGTAGTAGGCCTGGCGGGGCTTCTCGGCCTTCCATGGCGAGATCAGCATCTCCCAGGTCTCGTCGTCGAGCGGGCCGGGTTCGCGGCAGTGGGGGCACAGGGTGCGCACAAGCCGCTGGGCCATCACGCCGAGGATGGTGGAATGCAGCAGATACGGAGGTACGCCGATGTCGAGCAGGCGCGTGATGGCTGCCGGCGCGTCGTTGGTGTGCAGGGTCGACAGCACCAGGTGTCCGGTGAGCGAGGCCTGGATGGCCATCTCCGCGGTTTCGAGGTCGCGGATCTCCCCCACCATGATGATGTCCGGATCCTGGCGCAGCAGCGTGCGCACGCCGGAGGCGAAGTTCAGGCCGATGGAGTGCTGCACCTGCATCTGGTTGAAGCTCGGCTCGACCATCTCGATCGGGTCCTCGACCGTGCAGACGTTGACGTCGGCCGTGGCCAGCTGCTTCAGTGTCGAATACAGGGTGGTGGTCTTGCCCGAGCCCGTGGGGCCGGTCACCAGAACGATGCCATGCGGCTGGGTGGTCATCTGGGTCCAGCGCCCCTGATCCTCATCCGAGAACCCGAGGTCGCGATAGTCCTTGACGATGACCTCCGGATTGAAGATCCGCATCACCAGCTTCTCGCCGAAGGCGGTGGGCATGGTCGAAAGGCGCAGTTCCACCTCACCACCGTCCGGGGAGACGGTCTTGATGCGGCCGTCCTGGGGCCGGCGCTTCTCGACGACGTCCATGCGGCCGAGGATCTTGATCCGGCTGGTCATGGCCACCATCACCGCGGTGGGGATCTGGTAGACCTGGTGCAGTACGCCGTCGATGCGGAAGCGCACGTTGCCGATGTCGCGGCGCGGTTCCATGTGGATGTCGCTGGCGCGCTGCTCGAAGGCGTACTGGAAGATCCAGTCGACGATGTGCACCACGTGCCGGTCGTTGGCGTCGACCTGGCCGCGGTTCCCCAACTGCACCAGCTGCTCGAAGTTGGTGATGTCGTTGAGGTCGCTCTTCTTCTGCTGCTGCGCACCCTGTACCGAGCGGGCCAGGTTGTAGAACTCGACCAGGTAGGTGTCGATGTCCGCCGGGCTGGCGAGAACGCGGCGGATTTCGAGCCGCAGCACGCGGGCCAGCTCCTGCTCCCAGTCGCGCACGAAAGGCTCGGTGACCGCGACCACGCACTCCTTGGCGCTCACCTGCACCGGGAGGATGCGGAAGCGCGTGGCGTAGGCGTTGGACATGACCTTGGTTACGGCGGCGAAATCGATCTTGAACGGATCGATGTGCATGTAGGGCAGTCCGACGCGTCCCGCCAGCCATTCGGTCAACGTGTCGAGGTGCAGCAGCTTCCTGGGGCGGCGCGGGTCGGGCCACTTCTGGTCGGCGATCACGACCAGCGGATGGGCGGTGGAGCGTCGGTGCGCCGGGCGCGCCAGGAACTCCGCCGCCACCTCGGCGGTCACCAGGCCGTCCGAGGCGAGATCCTGGACGAGGGCGCCGAGCTCGAGCTTGCGCCCGCTTCCCACATGAGCGGGTGCGGTCAGGGCTTCCATGCGCGGCTCCTGCTGTGGATGGAAGGTCGCTCCACGGGCGTGGCGTCTTTCGCCAGCGTTCTCCGGTTCCGGGTATGGGGCCCCGCTGGCATATCGTATGGCTCGGGCATGAGATGTGTACCTGATTGGATTATCCCACTCTAATTGCGGCCGGTCACCGGGGCGGCTTGAGCGGCGTGCCAGTCCGCCGCGGTCGACCGGCACCCTTCAGGCATCATTCGGTTCGTGTGAGGCGGCGCCGGCAGGCCTACCAGGCGCCGCTCCCGAACGGAGAGCATGTTGACCCAGTCCGATCTGTCGAGATTGAAGCTGCCGCGCGGCGAACAGTTGTCGCCCGCCGGCGGCCGGTCGCGTCTGCGCCGGCTGTTGCGGCCCGCCATGGCGCTGCTGCTGCTGGTGGCCGCCGGTGCCTGGGGATGGCGCTGGCTGGAGAACGCGCCCGCGGAGGTGGACGAGGCGACCGTGACCACGGCCTATCCCTACCAGAGCCTCGCGGTCCTCACCTCGACCGGCTACGTCGTGGCACAGCGCAAGGCGGCGGTGGCCTCCAAGGCAACCGGCCGGCTGGAGTGGCTGGGCGTGGCCGAGGGTAGCCGGGTGCGTCGCGGCGAGGTCATCGCCCGGCTGGAGAGTGCCGACGTGTCCGCCGCCCGCGACCAGGCGGCGGCCGGCCTGAAGGTGGCCCAGGCCAATGTCGAGCAGGGCAGGGTGGAGGCGCTCGACGCCCGGCGCGCACTGGCCCGGGCAAGCGAGCTCCTGGAGCGCAGGTTCGTGTCCGAATCGGTCCACGATCAGGCGCAGGCGCGGGTCGACAAGGCGGCCGCCGGGGTGCGTTCGCAGGAGGCCTCGGTGGCCGTGGCGCGGGCGAACCTGAGGGCCGCGGAAGTGAGTCTGGAGCAGACCCTGATCCGCGCCCCGTTCGATGGCGTGGTGCTGACCAAGAGCGCCGACGTCGGGGACGTGGTGACACCTTTTTCCTCGGCCATCGATGCCAAGGGTGCCGTGGTGACCATGGCCGACATGGCCACCCTCGAGGTCGAGGCCGACGTCTCGGAGTCCAATCTCGCGCGGGTGCGCCCGGGGCAGCCGGTCGAGATCCAGCTCGACGCCCTGCCGGAGCGGCGTTTCCGTGGTGTGGTTTCGCGCACCGTGCCCACCGTCGACCGTTCCAAGGCCACGGTGATGACCAAGATCCGCTTCGTCGATACCGATGCCCGCGTCCTGCCCGAGATGAGCGCCAAGGCCATCTTCCTGGAGCGCGAGGTGTCAGAGGCCGAGCGCTCGCCACGCACCGCCGTGCAGGCGGCGGCGCTGACGAAACGCGACGGCGCCGATGTCGCCTTCGTGGTGGTGGACGGCCGGGTTCGGGTCCGGCCGGTACGCACCGGCATGGCCATGGCCGACCTCGTCGAGGTGGTGGCCGGGCTGTCTCCCGGAGACAAGGTCGTGCTCAGACCCGGTCCGCGTCTGGTCGACGGCGCCGCCGTCAGGCCGGCCCAGCGGTGAGCGACGGCGCCCCCAGTCCGGCGCGCGCCGTGCTGGTGCGCATCCGCGGACTGTCCAAGGCCTACCGACGGGGCGGTCAGACGGTGCCGGTATTGCACGACCTGGATCTGGATATCGCCGAAGGCGACTTCCTTGCCCTAATGGGCCCTTCGGGCTCGGGCAAGAGCACACTGCTCAACCTGATCGGCGGCATCGACAAGCCCGACGCCGGCAGCCTCGAGGTGGCGGGCGTGGAACTGGCGCGCCTCGGCGAGGCCGATCTGGCGCGCTGGCGGGCGCGCCACGTCGGTTTCATCTTTCAGTTCTACAACCTCATGCCGGTGCTGACGGCGCGCGAAAACGTCGAGCTGCCGCTGCTGCTCACGGCGCTCCCGCGTCGCGAGCGGCGCGAGCGCGCGGAGCTCGCCCTGTCCCTGGTGGGGCTGGCCGACCGCATGGACCACCGGCCTTCGGAGCTGTCGGGTGGGCAGCAGCAGCGGGTCGCGATCGCCCGGGCGATCATCACCGACCCCACCCTGCTGGTGGCCGACGAACCCACCGGTGACCTGGACCGGGTATCGGCCGGAGAAATCCTCGACCTGATGGAGCGCCTCAACGCCGACCTGGGCAAGACCATCGTCATGGTCACCCATGACCAGCGCGCCGCGGCGCGTGCCCATTCGGTGGTGCAGCTCGAGAAGGGTGCGCTGGTGGCCGGCGGCGCCGCCGATGCCGGGGCCTGAGACGGTGATGCCCTCGGCACCAGACCCTGGCGGCGGCTGCCCGTGTTCGCGCGCCTGATCCTGCGCAACGCTCTGCGACACCGGCTGCGCACGGCGCTGACGGTGCTGGGCATCTTCGTCGCGATCCTCGCCTTCGGCCTGCTGGCCACGGTTGTGGACGCCTGGTACGCCGGCGCCGAGGGGGCCTCGGCCGCACGCCTGGTGACGCGCAACGCGGTGTCGCTGGTGTTTCCGCTGCCGCTCACACACCGTGAGAAGCTCCGGCAGGTCGAGGGCGTGTCCAGGGTGTCGACCGCCAACTGGTTCGGCGGCATCTATATCTCGCCGCGCAACTTCTTCCCGCAGTTCGCGGTGGATGCCCAGACCTACTTCGACCTCTACCCGGAATACCGGGTGCCGGAGGCCGAGATGCGCGAGTTCCTGCGCGACCGCAAGGGGGCGATCGTCGGCCGCAAGCTGGCCGACACCTACGGCTGGAAGGTAGGCGACCTCGTGCCGCTCAAGGGCACGATCTACGCCGGCAACTGGGAGTTCGTGGTGCGCGGCATCTACGACGGCCAGGATGCGGGCACCGACACCGCCCAGTTCTTCCTGCATTGGGCCTATCTGAACGAGAGTGTGCGGCGGCTGCTTCCGCGCCGCGCCGACACGGTGGGGGTGTTCATCGTCGGCATCGACGAGCCGGGCCGGGCGGCGGAGATCGCGCGTACCGTCGACGCGCAGTTCCGCAACTCCCTCGCCGAGACCCTGACCGAGACCGAGAAGGCGTTCCAGCTGGGCTTCGTCGCCATGACCGAGGCCATCGTGGTCGCGATCCGGCTGGTGTCCTACCTGGTCATCTTCATCATCATGGCGGTCATGGCCAACACCATGTCGATGAGCGCGCGCGAGCGCATGCCCGAGTACGCCACGCTCAAGGCCATCGGCTTCCGTCCGGCGCGCGTGGCGGCGCTGGTGACTGCGGAGTCCCTCGCCATCGCACTCGCCGGGTCCGTGCTCGGCATTGCCGCCACCTTCCCGGTGGCGGAGCGTTTCGGTCGCGCCATGGGCTCTCTGTTCCCTGTGTTCAGGGTGAGCCTCGACACCATGCTGCTGCAGCTGGCCTGCGCTCTGGTGATCGGGCTGGTGGCGGCATTCGCCCCGGCCTGGCGCGCGGCACGGGTCGGCATCGCCGAGGGGCTCAGGGCGTGAGCGCGATGCCGCCCAGGGGGCGCGGGGGGCTGCCGTTCTCGTACGTGATCAGGAACCTGTTCGCGCGCCGCCTCACCACGGCGCTCACCGCCGGCGGGATGGCGCTGGTGGTGTTCGTGTTCGCCACCGTGCTCATGCTCGAACAGGGCCTGCGCAGTACCCTGGTGTCCACCGGCTCGCCCGATAACGTGCTGGTGATCCGCCGCGCCGCAGGCGCGGAGGTGCAGAGCACGGTGGACCGGGCCCAGGCTGCCGTGGTGGAAAGCCACTCCGCGATCGCGCGCGGCGTGGACGGGCGGCCGCTCGCGTCCCGGGAGGTGGTGGTGCTGATCTCGCTGCCCAAGCGCGGCACGGAGCTCGCTTCCAATGTGGTGATCCGCGGCGTCGGCGAGGCCGGCGTGGTGCTGCGCCCTCAGGTCCATCTGGTCGAGGGCCGGCTGTTCCGCCCCGGCAGCTCCGAGATCGTCGTCGGCAGCAGCGTGCGCGATCGCTTCGCCGGCGCCGCACCGGGCGACAGCCTGCGATTCGGCACCCGCGACTGGCGCATCGTCGGCGTGTTCGACGGCGGGCGCAGCGGCTTCGACTCAGAGATCTGGGGTGACGCGGACCAGATGATGCAGGCCTTCCGGCGCAACGCTTACTCGTTGCTGCTCATGCGCCTGAACGACACCATGGCCTTCGAGACCGTGAAGGCCGAGCTGGAGGGCGATCCGCGCCTGACGCTGGAAGCGCGCCGCGAGACGGTGTTCTACGCCGAGCAGTCCGAGACCCTGGCGCGCTTCATCCGCATCCTCGGTCTGACGCTGTCGGTGATCTTCTCCATAGGCGCCGTGATAGGGGCGATGATCACCATGTACGCGTCGGTGGCAAGCCGCACGGCGGAGATCGGCACCCTGCGCGCTCTGGGCTTCCAGCGCTCCGGCATTCTGGCGGCCTTCGTCGTGGAGTCGCTGGTGCTCGGTGCGCTGGGCGGCGTGCTGGGCCTGAGCGCAGCCTCGCTCATGCAACTCGTGACGGTATCGACGGTCAATTGGCAGTCGTTTGCGGAGCTGGCGTTCAGCTTCCGGCTCACGCCTGGCATCGCCATCGCCGCCCTCGGCTTCGGGGCCGGCATGGGGCTCGCGGGCGGCCTGCTTCCCGCGGCCCAGGCGTCGCGCCTCGAGATTGTCGATGCCCTGAGGGCGGCGTGAAGCGCTGTCCGTCGCGGTGATTCTGGAAGCAGCCGCCGGTGACCCTGGTCGGGATGACAGGAAGCCCGAGGCCGGCCTCGACTCCAGCCGTTCAGCCGGCCGTTTCCGGAGGCGGCGCGATCCGCGAACATTGACCAGACCATCCTTGAGCTTGCTCACCACCGTTCCGGCGCCCGCGCCGGTCTCACCGAGGAGTTCCCTTCGATGAAAGCCCTTTGTCTCGCCGCCGCCGCCTCGGCGGCCTTCCTCAGCTTCCCGGCCCTGGCCGAGGACGACGGCGAGGAGTTCCTCAGCCTGATGCGCAAGCCCAAGGCGCGTGAGCTGGCCCAGCGCTACATCGACAACGCCGCCGACAAGTGGGACGGCAGCGTTTTCTGCACTCCCGAGGACGATCGCGCCAATGCACGCTTCAACGCCGTGCGCAGCTATCTCGAGTCGCATCCGCAGGAGTTGTGGCGGCCGCAGCGCTACCTGATCATCCAGGGGCTGCGCGGCGCCTTTCCCTGTCCCAACTCCTGAGCGAGTCGTCCCCATGAAGATCGTCGAGGTCCGGGTCCATCCCCTGCGCACGCAGTTGGAGGTGCCGTTCGCTTTTTCCCAGGGCTGGGTCCGCCAGCGGTCTGCCACCATCGTCGAGGTGATCACGGACGAGGGCATCACCGGCTGGGGCGAGGCGTTCGCGCAGGGGCTGGAGCCACCGCAGATCGCGGCGGCGGTGATCGACGCGGCGCTGAAGCCTCTGGTGCTCGGCGCCGATCCCCTGGCCGTGGAGGTCCTGTGGCACCGCATGTACCACGCCACCCGCGACTATGGCCGCAAGGGCTCGGTGACCGCCGCCATCAGCGCCATCGACATCGCGCTGTGGGACATTGCGGGCAAGGCCTACGGGGTGCCGGTGCACCGGCTGCTCGGCGGCGCCTTCCGTCAGCGAGTGCAGGCCTACGCCACCGGCTTCTACCGCATCTCGGGACAAGGTGAGGCGGCCCGTCTCGGCGACGAGGCCGTCGCCCACCACGAGGCCGGTTTCCGCGCCATGAAGGTCAAGCTGGGCTACGGCCTGCAGGACGATCTGGCGGTGATACGCGAGATCGCGGGCCGCGTCGCCGGGCGGGGTGTGACCCTTATGGTCGACACGAATCACGCCTATGGGGTGGGCGATGCCGTCCGGCTCGGCCGTGGCATGGCCGAGTATGACCTGCGCTGGTACGAGGAGCCGGTCGCGCCGGAACACATCGCGGGCTACCGCGAGGTGCGCGACAAGGTCTCGATGCCCGTCGCCGGCGGCGAGAACGAGCACACGCTCTATGGTTTCCGCGATTTCCTGGCGGCTGGGGCGGTGGACATCGCCCAGCCGGATCTGGGCTCCGTGGGCGGTTTCACCGCCTGCCGGCATGTGCTCGCGCTCGCGCAGGCGCACGGCGTCCAGATCAACCCGCACGTCTGGGGCTCGGCCATCGCCCAGGCGGCGTCGCTGCAGCTGATCGCCGCGGTGCCTGTCGCGCACCACAGCGTATTCGCCCAGGAACCCATCTTCGAGTACGACCGGTCGGCGCATCCCTTCCGGCAGTACCTGGTCCGCGAGCCGGTTCAGCAGGTCGACGGGTGGATCGACATCCCGCAGCGCCCCGGGCTGGGCGTGGAGGTGGATCGGGAGATCCTGGAGCGCTACCGGATCGCCTGAGAGCTCCATTGCGGTGCGGTCGACCCGCATCATGCACATCATCGGAGCATTCTCGTCGCGTTATTGAAGTGTAAAGCTATGTTTTTAAATGAAAGTATTGCTGGCATGGTGGTTGCGGTACTCCGTGCGGTTGCATCCGATGCCGGATTGTTGCACCGGGTGCCTACCAAGATCCTCCGTGACTTGTGGCCTGCTCCTCCCCCGGAGCAGGCCTTTTTTTTCCCGCGCCGTGGCGTGTCCACCGCCACGACGCGGCGCCCTGGGTGCCTATAATCCGGCCTCCTACAGGGCCGACACGGCGTCGACATGATCGAGAAGATCTTCGAGAGCATCCTCTGGAACAGCCGCTTCGTGGTGGTGATCGCGGTCGTGGCCAGCATGGCGGCCGCCATCGCCGTCTTCTACATCACCACGATAGACGTCTGGTACGCGGTGATCCATGTTCTGGGCTATGCCGATCCTTCGCTGACCGCCGAGGCGCGCAAGGTTCTGCACGACGATACGGTGACCCACATCGTCGAGGTGGTGGACGGTTACCTGCTGGGTACCGTCATGCTGATCTTCGCGCTCGGCCTGTATGAGTTGTTCGTGAGCGACATCGACGAGGCCCACGGCTCCCGTGCCTCCAGCAAGATACTGGTGATCGAGAATCTCGACGACCTGAAGAACCGGCTGGCGAAGGTCATTCTGATGATTCTGGTGGTCAAGCTGTTCGAGCACGCGGTCAAGATGAAGCTGAGCACGGTGGTCGAGTTGCTCTACCTCGGTGGCAGCATCGCGCTGGTCGGGCTGGCCCTGTACCTGACCCACGTGTCGGAGGGGCATGCCGAGCCTCGGCGTGGTTCCACCGACAGCCCGACGGACGGAGGGCACTGAGGCTCAGGGCTTGGTCGGAGGCTTGTCGGCCGGACTCGCAGCGAGAGGTGGCGCTGCGGATCGCCGTGGTTCGCCGCCGGCGGACTTCAGGCGCTCACGCTCGTAGTACTCGATCCATTGCTGCACGTTGCCCTCCTGCACACGTTCGGCAGCATCGGTGGAGCCTCGTCTGGCGGCGGGCGAGTCTCCGGCTAGGGCGGGTGTCCAGGGCGCCAGGGCCGGGAGTAGCATCAATATGGTCAGGATGGCGCGCATGCGACGATTGTAAGCGCAAGCGCGACGAGGGTCGCAGCGGGTTGGACGGGCACGGGCGCGCCCGGACGGAGCAGACGGAGGGGGGCTGATCGATCGGACCTCGCCGAAGGGGAGAAAGACGATGCACGACATGGTGATTGCGAACGCCCGGGTGGTGGATGGCAGCGGTGCGCCCGCGTTCGAGGCGGATGTGGCGGTCTCGGGCGGCAGGATCGCGGCGGTGGGCCGGGATCTCGGGCCGGCCCGGGAAGCGGTGGACGCCGCGGGGCTGGTGCTGGCCCCGGGAATCATCGACACGCACACGCACTACGATGCCCAGGTGACCTGGGATCCGATGGTGACGCCGTCACCGGCCATGGGGGTCACCACGGCCATCCTCGGCAACTGCGGCTTCACCCTGGCGCCCTGCCGGCCCGAGGACCGCGACCTGACCATGCGCAACCTCACACACGTCGAGGGCATGTCGCTGGCGGCGCTGCAGGCCGGCATACAGTGGGAGTTCCAGACCTTCCCCGAGTACCTCGCCTACCTCGAGCGCCGCGGTGTCGGCGTCAACGTCGGTGTGTTCGTCGGTCACTCGTCGGTGCGTACCTGGGCCCTGCGCGGCGACGCCGCGAAGCGGGCTGCGACTCCGGAGGAGGTCGCGCAGATGCGCGGCATCGTCGCTGAGGCCATGGCGGCCGGCGCGATCGGTTTTTCCACCACGACCTCGGGGCAGCACAACGGCGAGAACGGCATTCCCATGCCGTCGCGTCTTGCCGATGACGCCGAGATGGTGGCTCTCACCGGTGCCCTGCGCGACAGTGGGCGCGGTGTGCTGATGATGACGCGCGATCCCGGACAGCGGGCGGCCCAGTTCGAGCACTGGGCGGCCGGCGCCGGCCGTCCGTTCATCGTCGCGGCGCTGCTCCACAGCAACATGACTCCCAACGCCGTGTTCGACGATCTCGACGCCATGGGTCAGGCCCGTGTCCGAGGCAACGTGCTGCGCGGAGCGATCTCGCCCT
>JBILUV010000281.1:0-4519 GCA_044370825.1 Burkholderiales bacterium
ATGCTCAACCACGCCGGGCGCTCGCTCAAGGCCGGCCGCGAGCCGGACCTCGAGGGCCCGCTGCACGCCACCGTCGAGATCAACCTGCACACACCGGCCCTGCTGCCCACCGACTACTGCCCCGACGTGCACGAGCGCCTGGTGCTGTACAAGCGGCTGGCCGGCTGCGAGGACATCGAGACCCTCGAACGCATGGGGGAGGAGATCGTCGACCGCTTCGGCCGCCTGCCGGACGCCGCGCGCGCGCTGGTCGAGACGCACCGCCTGCGCCTGATGGCCGAGCCCCTCGGAGTGGCGCGCATCGACGCCGCGCCGGAGGCCATCGTGGTCAGCTTCGGCGCCCACCCCAACGTCGACCCGGCCCACATCATCCGTCTGGTCCAGACGCGCAAGGGCTGGCGTCTGTCCGGGCCGGAGAAACTGCGCATCGAGAGCCGTCTGAGCGAGACCGCGATGCGCGTGGTGCGCGTGCGTGAGATCCTCAAGGACCTGCGCACGCCCGCGCCGGCCGGCTGACCCGCGGGGGGACACCATGACGCCGAACCAGGACGACGCCTTCGACTTCGACACCCTGCCCGACCGTAGCGGCACCTGGAGCCTGAAGTGGGACCGCTTCGCCGGCCGCGACGTCATCCCGATGTGGGTCGCGGACATGGATTTCCGCTCGGCTCCGGCGGTGGTCGATGCGCTGCGGGCACGGGTGGAGCACGGCGTGTTCGGTTACGTCGAGCCCGGTCCCGAGCTCACCGGGGCCATCATCGACCGGCTGGAGGCGAACCACGGCTGGCGCCCCGACCCGTCGTGGTTCATCTGGCTGCCCGGCCTGGTCTCGGGGCTGAACATCGTCTCCCGCGCCATCGGCGCGCCCGGTGACGACGTGCTCACCGCCGTGCCGGTGTACCCGCCCTTCCTGTCCGCGCCCGTCTGGTCGGATCGCGGCTGTGTGCGCGTGCCACTCGACTGCGTCGACGGCGTCTGGCGCTTCCCGCCGGCGGTCCTGGAGGCCGCGATCACGCCGCGCTCGCGCCTGCTGCTGCTGTGCAATCCGCACAACCCCGTGGGCCGGGCCTGGACCGCGGAGGAGCTCGGCGCCCTGGCCGAGGTGTGCCTCCGACACGACCTGATCGTCTGCTCCGACGAGATCCACAGCGGCCTGGTGCTCGATGCCGACCGCCGCCACGTGCCCTTCGCCACGCTGTCGCCGGAGATCGCGTCACGCACGGTCACGCTCATGGCGGCGTCCAAGACCTTCAACCTGCCGGGCCTCGGCACCGCCTTCGCGATCGTGCCGGACCCCGGCCTGCGCCGGCGCATCGCGGCGGTGATGCGCGGCATCGTGCACCGCCCCATGACCATCGGCATGTGGGCCACCCTCGCGGCCTACCGCGACGGCGAACCGTGGCGCCACGCCCTGCTGCGCGTGCTGCGCGCCAACCGCGACACGGTGGAGCGCCGCCTCTGCGCCCTGCCCGGCCTGCACGTCACCCATGCCGAGGCCACCTACCTGTCGTGGATCGACTGCCGCGACACCGGCCTCCAGGACCCGGTGCGCTTCTTCGAGGCCGCTGGCGTCGGCCTGTACGACGGAGCCGACTTCGGCGCCCCGGGCTTCCTGCGCCTGAACTTCGGCTGTCCGCCGGCGCTGCTGGAGATCGCGCTGGGCCGGATGGAGGCGGCGCTGCGGGCGCGCGGGTAGCCGGCAGCCATCGTCCCCCCATGACCCCGGGACCTGACACGACACCGCGCGAGCTCCTGACCCGCCTGCTCGACTACATCGCCGAGCAGGCCCGGGACATCGACCCGGGCAGCTTCCGCCTCGCCAACGCCAAGGGCTTCCTTAAACGACGCCGCGACCTCGCGGGCCTGCCCGGTGTGGAGTTCGACGTCGACGTCGAGGGCGACCACCTGTGGCTGCGCGTGCAGCGCCTGCAGGCGGGCAAACCGCCGGCGGCCGACGTGCAGATCGCCGGCCTGTTGCGCATCGGCGAGGACCCCTTCGGCGCGAAGCCCGCCATCGACGAGGCCGCGCTCAGGGCGCGGCTCGCCCCGACGCTGGCAGGGCGGTCGGAGGAGGAGCGCGCGCAGATCGAAGCCCGCGCCCGCGCAGCGATCGACAGCGCCTTGAACGAGGTCACGGCGCTGTGGGAGGCCTGGGCCGAGGGCGAGAAGCCGCGACGGCGCAGCATCGACCTGTACGGCGAGCTCTTCGCCATCGCGCACCAGCTCCAGGCCGAGGAGACCGCCCAGCCCACCGAACTGGTCTGGGGAGTCGGCATCGCCACCTGGCAACTGGAGTGGCAGGCCTCGGCGCAGAAGTCCTCCCGCGTCGACTTCGAGTACCCGCTGCTCACCCAGCAGATGGAGATCGGCCTCGACGAGACCACCATGGCGCTGCACCTGAGGCCGCGCGCGACCGACACGCGCTACGAGGGCGACGCCTTCGCCGCCTGCCTGGGCCGGGGCGCCGCCGAGGTGGAGCGCGCCGTGCGCGAACAGCTCGCGCGCAACGCCGAGCGCCCGGTCACGCCCTTCGACCCCGGCTCCCATGCCGACGTGCTCAGGCTGGTCGCGGGCAACCTCGACGGTCAGGGTGTGTACCTCTCGCTGGCCGGGACGGATGCCGAGGTGCCTCCGCCGGGCGAGCATCTGGCGGTCACCGACGCGTGGGTGCTGTTCACGCGGCCGCGCTCGAACAACTTCCTGATCGACGACCTCGCGCGACTGAAGCAGCACCTGGGCGATGGCTGCGACATCCCCGGGGGCCCGGCGGCGCTGGTCACGCCCGCGTCCGACCAGCCGGTGCCGTTCGCCGACATCCGCTTCCGCGGCCTGTCGAGCCGCGGTGGCGGCGGCGACGGCGACGCCGAGGAGCTGTTCTTCCCCCTGCCCTACAACCAGGAGCAGGTCACCATCGTCCAGCAGCTCGAGCAGGCGGAGGGCGTCGCGGTGCAGGGCCCGCCCGGCACCGGCAAGACGCACACCATCGCCAACATCATCTGCCACTACCTCGCGACGGGCCGGCGGGTGCTGGTCACCTCCAAGGGCGAGCCGGCGCTGAAGGTCCTGCAGGACAAGATCCCGGCCGACGTGCGCCCGCTGACGGTCGCCCTGCTCACCAGCGATCGCGACAGCCTGCGGCAGTTCGAAAGTGCCATCAACACCATCCAGGCGCGCGTCTCCCAGCTCAATCCGGCGCTAACGCAGCAGGAGATCGCGCAGCGCGAAAGCCGCATCGACCGCGCCCACGCCGAGCTGGCGGCCATCGACCGGCGGGTGGACGAGATCGCCGTGGCGCAGCTGTCGGAAGTGGAGATCGATGGGCAGCCGCTGCGCGCACAGCGGCTGGCGGAGCTGGTGGTCCGCGGACGCGAGGCTCACGGGTGGTTCGATGACGCCGTCACCTCCGCCGCCGGGCATGCGCCGCCGCTGTCCGACGATGAGGCCGGCCGGCTGCGCGAGGTGCGCCGCCGGCTCGGCGCGGATCTGGTGTACGTGCAGGCGCAGGTGCCTGCGGCAGACGACCTGCCGCCCCCCGCCGACGTCGCGCAGCTGCACGAGGTGCTGGTGCGCATCGACGAGATCGAGCGTGCCGTCAACCAGGGCAGGCTGCTCCCGCTCAAGGCCGGCACGCCCGAAGTACTGGCGGCGGCGCGCGAGCTGCTCGCCGCCATCGGCGCCGCGCGGGACGTGCTGGCCGAGATCGACGAACTCGGGGAACACTGGGCCCACGATCTGCGCGTCAAATGCCGCCTGGGTTCCCTGCAGGCCGAACGCGCGGCCCTCGAGGCGCTGTTCGGCGAGATCACCGCGCTCACCGATGCGCGCGCGGCCTTCCTGCAGCGCCCGGTCGACGTGCCCCCCGAGGCCCTGGCCTCGCCGAAGGCACGCGAGGCGGTGGAGCGCGCCGCCGAGACCGGCCGGCCGTTCGGACTGCTGTCCTTCGGCGGTGGCGAGGTGAAGGACGCGGTCGGTCGCATCACGGTGGCCGGGCTGGCGCCGGCATCGCCCGAGGACTGGCAGCACGCGGCGCGATTCCTCGGACTGCATGTGCGCGTCACCGCCTTCGTCGCGCGCTGGAACCAGTTCGCCCCGGCGCTCGGCGCACCCACGCTAGAGGGCGGTGTCGCACAGCTGCGCCGCATCGAGACCGTCGCTGCGGCCGCGCGCAAGGCCCACCGGCTCGCCACCCACC
Organism: Burkholderiales bacterium; assembly: GCA_044370825.1. Classification (GTDB taxonomy): domain Bacteria; phylum Pseudomonadota; class Gammaproteobacteria; order Burkholderiales. Next base: position 4,193 of record JBILUV010000281.1, read on the forward strand.
ACGACATCACGCTGGTGCGACAGGCCGGGGCGGTGTTCGCCGACGTGCCGGCCACCCAGCTCACCGGGCCGGCGGAGGCGCTGGCGGCGGTGCGGGCGCAACTGGTCGCCCACCTGACGCGGGCGGATCTGGCGCGCGCCGCCGGTGAGGTGGCTACCCTGCGGTCCAAGCTCGCGGGGAGCGGCGGGCCTGGTGCCCAGGCGCTGGCCGGCTTCGTCGAAGACCGGCTCGGCGCGCCCGATCTCAGCCCGGAGCGCGCCGCCACCGAATACGGAGGCCTAGTGGGCGAACTGCGCCGCGTGCCGGGCCTGCAGGTGGATCTCGCCT
>JBILUV010000282.1:0-4473 GCA_044370825.1 Burkholderiales bacterium
AACCGTTTCGACCTGACCCTCGCAGCCACCTTTCGCGCCCGCGAGATCGCCAACGGCGCGACGCCGCAGGTCGAGGCCAACAAGGACAAACCCACCGTGATCGCTCTGCGGGAAATCGCCGGCGGTCTGATCGGGCCGGAGATTCTCAAGCGCGCCAAACATTGATCACGCCACGGGGCGGGTCGCGGCTACCAGCGCCGCCGACCGCTACCCCGAAAGCCGCCCCGTGTGTCCCGTCGTGATGCCGAGGTCAGCGAGTTCCAGCCCCACCCCCGGCCACGGCAAGCCGCGCCAGGTGCGGACCAATGGGTGACATGTCCGAAGCACAGCTTCTTCTGGATCAGGCCTCCGGCTACCTGAAGCAGGAAGACCTGACACAACTCGAATCGGCATTCCGGTTCAGCGCCGAGGCCCATGAGGGCCAGTTCCGCAAGTCTGGCGAACCCTACGTCTCCCACCCGGTCGCGGTCGCCCAGATCCTCACCCAGTGGCATCTGGACTCCCAGGCGCTCACCGCCGCGCTGCTCCATGATGTGATGGAGGATACGGCGGTCACGAAGAGCCAGATCGCCGAGAAGTTCGGCCGCATGGTGGCGGAACTGGTCGACGGCGTATCCAAGCTCGACCGCATCGAGTTCGAGAGCCAGGAGCACGCCCAGGCCGAGAACTTCCGCAAGATGCTACTGGCGATGACCCGCGATGTGCGCGTCATCCTGATCAAGCTCGCCGACCGTCTGCACAACATGCGTACCCTGGACGCGATGAACCCGCGCAAGCGGGCGCGCATTGCCAGGGAGACGCTCGACATCTACGCCCCCATCGCCAACCGGCTAGGCCTGAACGCGCTCTACCAGGAACTTCAGGAGCTGTCCTTCAGGCACCTGTTCCCTACGCGCTACCGAGTGCTGCAGAAGGCCCTGCAGGCGGCACGCGGTCACCGGCGCGAGGTGGTCAACCGCATCCTCGACGCAATCCGCGCCCGGCTGCTGCAGTCGGGCATCAGCGCGACGGTCACCGGCCGCGAGAAGAATCTCTACAGCATCTATCAGAAGATGGCGGAGAAGCACCTGACTTTTTCCCAGGTGTCGGACATCTTCGGCTTCCGCGTCATCGTCGATGATGTGCCGGCCTGCTATCTCACGCTCGGCGCGCTGCACGGCCTGTACAAACCGATCCCGGGGCGCTTCAAGGACTACATTGCCATCCCCAAGGCCAACGCCTACCAGTCGCTGCACACCACCTTGTTCGGACCGTTCGGGATGCCCATCGAGGTGCAGATCCGGACCCAGGAGATGCACAAGCTGGCGGAGGCCGGGGTGGCCTCGCACTGGCTCTACAAGGCCAACGAGCACGAGCTCAGCGATCTGCAGCAGAAGACCCACCAATGGCTGCAGAGCCTGCTCGAACTTCAGACCCAGAGCGGCTCGTCCATCGAGTTCCTCGAGCACCTCAAGGTGGACCTGTTCCCCGACGAGGTTTACGTGTTCACGCCGAAGGGAAAGATCATGGCCTTGCCGCAGGGCGCGACCTGCGTGGACTTCGCCTACGCCGTGCACACGGACATCGGCAACCGTTGCGTGTCGGCACGCATCAACAACGAGCTGGCGCCGCTGCGCACCGCGCTGCGCAACGGCGACCGGGTCGAGATCATCACGAGCGCACACGCGAAGCCCAACCCCGCCTGGCTGAACTACGTCGTCACCGGCAAGGCGCGCTCCCACATCCGGCACTTCCTCAAGACCATGCAGTACGAGGAGTCGGTCCAGCTCGGAGAGCGGCTGCTGAATCAGGCCCTGTCGGCGTTGCAGACCCGCCCGGAGCAGGTGCCCGAGGCGCACTGGAACAAGCTTCTTCGAGACCGCAACCTGCCCGGCCGCCAGGAGATCCTGGCCGACATCGGCCTGGGCAAGCAGTTGGCCTTCGTGGTCGCCCGCCGTCTTCTGCAACTGGGCGAGCCACCGGACGCGGAACACACGCGTCTGCCTGGCTCGGTGGTGATACGCGGCTCGGACGGCATGGCGCTGCAGATGGCCAAATGCTGCCATCCGATCCCGGGCGATCCCATCATCGGGTTCCTCAAGAAGGGCATGGGCCTGATGGTCCACACCCACGACTGTCCGGTGGTGCGGAAGACGCGCGGAGACCCGGACAAGTGGATCGACGTGGAGTGGTCCCGCGACATGGATCGCCTGTTCGCCGTGAACATCCGCCTTGTTGTGTCCAACCAGCGCGGTGTCCTGGCCAAGCTTGCAGCGGAGATCGCGGAGGCCGGATCCAACATCGAGAACGTCAGCCTCGAGCCGGGGGACTCCAGCGCCTATGCCAACGTCCATTTCACCCTGCAGGTGAAGAACCGGCCCCACCTGGCCGTGATCATGCGCGGGCTCAGGCGTATTCCCGAGGTGATCCGCATCGCACGCCTCAAGGGGTGATCCGCCTGCCTGCAGGTTCCGCCAGGTCGCCCCGGAAAGAACGAGGCAGCCGTTCGACACGGTCCGCGATAGACTCCGGCCCGCGTACCGACATCTGACGAGTTACATGGATATCCTCTCTCTTGGCTTCCTCTACGCCCTCGGCGCCATCGTGGTCATCGATCTGGTGCTGGCTGGGGATAACGCCATCGTGATCGCCCTGGCGGCGAGAACACTGCCGCGCGAGCTGCAGAGGAAGGCCATCGTGTGGGGGACGGTGGGCGCCATCCTGGTACGCGTCCTCATGACCGTGGTGGTCGTCTGGCTGCTGCAGCTGCCAGGCCTGCGGCTGGTTGGTGGCGCCCTGCTGATCTGGATCGCCTGGAAACTGCTGGCGGCCGAAGACGGCGGCGACAGCCACGAGGTTCAGGGCGGCAAGGGCCGGCCCGCCAGCTTCTGGAGCGCGCTGCGCACCATCGTCATTGCCGACGCCGTCATGGGTCTGGACAACGTGCTGGGCGTGGCCGGGGCTGCCAAGGGCAGCTACCTGCTCGTGATCCTCGGGCTGGCAATCAGCATCCCCATCATGATCTGGGGCAGCACCGTCATCCTGAAATGGGTGGAACGCTTCCCGGTGATCATTTATCTGGGGGCGGGTGTCCTGGCCTGGACGGCAGCCTCCATGATCTGCCATGAGCCGAGTGTCGATGCCTTCCTCCAGGGAGTTCCGGGCTTGCGCCAGACCATCCAGGCGCTCAGCCTGATCGCCATCGTAGGGGGCGGGTACTGGAAAAAACGGCGCCGCGCTTGATTCCGGTCAAGGTGCCAGACGCCGCCGCAGGTAGCGTGGGAACGTGTTGTCTGCCGGGGGAACATTGATGAAGACAGCTTTGCTTGCACTCTTGTTTTTGAACGCGCTTGGCTCGTCCCTGGCGCACTCCGCCCCGGACGCCGACCCGACCGGCCTGCCCCCACCCCCCGCCCGCAGTGACCGCCTGGATATCTTCGGTGCCGGGATGTGCCACCAGTGCGAGTGGCGTCCCCGCGCCAAGGTCATGGCTGCCGCCGAGGAATGCGGCGTCGGTGCCGATGGCGTCGGCAACCCCGCCACCTTCGAATGCGGTCGGACACCCTCCTGCGACACGGTCTGCAATTTCGTACGCTGCGACAGTCCCTGAGTTCGGGCTAACACCCACCTCCGCATTAGCGCCCGTTTGCCGATTGATTTCCTGCCTCTGGCTGGTGCCGGAAGCGGAAGATTCTGGTTTTGAAACCCCGATGGGTGCTACTCGGACCATCCCTGCAATTGCGTAATTTCCCACACCCGTGTTTGTGGGGAAGACGCTTTGGGAAAACTGCATCACGCGAACTCCAACCCTCACGTCGGCCGAATTCCGCAAGTGCGGCGCTGCGGGCATTTCACCAGATCGACCCAAGATGAGCAGTGCACGGATCCACCTTGGCTATGCAATGAATTGGCTGTCGGTACGAGTTGGTCTACCGACCTGCACGGGCGCTGGCGGATGTCTTGCAGTCATCCCGCGGCCTGATGGAATATCCAGGCCAGCAATCCGCTATTGAATTGGAATCCGGAATCAGGATAATTCGGGGGCGCACAATTCAACCGGAGGATCATATGGCCACGCTGTCCGACATCCGTTCCCAGATCGAGCAACTGCAACGTCAGGAACGAGAAATCGTTGCCAACGAAAAGAGAGCGGTGATTGCACAGATCCGTCAGCAGATTGCCGAATACGGAATTTCCGCTGCCGACCTTGGCTTCCAGGCAGGCGATGGCGCAGCCCGCGGGCGCAAGCCGCGTTCGGCGCCTGCGCCGGTCAAATACCGTCGCGGTGACGAAACCTGGAGCGGTGGACGCGGACGCAAACCCCAGTGGGTCCAGGAAGTTCTGTCCGCAGGAGAAGACATGGAGAAGTATCGCATCGGGTGAGCTCCACCCATCGACTCAGAAAGGATCATCGGCGCACGCCGGTGATCCCTGTCCGCAAGCTCCCGTGGGGCGGGGCCTCATCAATGTGAAAGCCCTACCGGCAACCGAGCA
>JBILUV010000336.1:0-3583 GCA_044370825.1 Burkholderiales bacterium
GGCCTTGCCGCCGCCCCACTCATGAATACCAGCACCCTCGTCCAGCCGCTCTGGAACGACTGCAAATTCCTGCGCGACGTCGGGATGAGCGATGGCGACTACGATGAGCAGTTCGGTGAGTGCGAGGGCTTGCGTTCCGCGAGCGCGTTGTAGACGGATTCAGTCGCACACGCTGCGGCGACTGCACCGCAGATCGCGCCCGTGAACCCATGCGCCAGGTAGTACTGGAGCGACCAGCGTTGCATGCCCGAGACCACGAACGCGACGATCGTGCCGGTGGACTCGTTGCTCAGGAACTGGACCGTGAGCAGCGCGGCAGCAAACAGCGCGGCAAAGGTCACCGCAACGAGCGCACCCAGTAGTCCGCCAATGGGCAGACGCAAACCCGATCCGGGATTGCCTCGTGCATGGCGGCGAATGATGGCGCCGTAGAGCATGCCGGCGAGCGCCCCTTCGACGGCGCCGATCAGCGCAAGGCCGGTGACCATGGTCAGCAGGGAGCCCGCCACGATTCCCCAGAGAACCGCGAGCGGCTCCAGCGGGGCAGCGACCGCAGGGCCGTCGAGGTAGGCGCCAATCCGGTCATAGGAGGCCAGCCACACTCCGCCCCCCAACAGGAAGCCGCTCAATCCGAAGAGGCGATTGACGGTGATCATGGTCGTGGCAGCCGCCTTGTGTTCGAACGACTCGCGACAGTGGCGTCCAGCAACAGTATGGGGGAGGGTTGCCGCAGGGACGTTCGGGTTGTCCGCCCGGTGTGCTGCCTGCATCGGAGCCGGACCCCTCCGGGTGGATTCTCGCATGGCTGGGCGACCCCTTCGACGCATTCGAGCCATTCGCCCATTGCTCCGCCGTGCGAGACCGCTGCGACATGCCCCGGTGTATCGCCCAGGCCGTGACTCTGGAGAACGGTCCCGGCAGGCGGGCGGGGAGCCCCGGAGGACGCGTCGAGTCATCGACATCCGGGGGAGCGCATGTCTGCGCGAGGCTGAGCGCACTTCGCCCGCAGCACAACGAGGATGGCGAGGATGGCGAGGACGGCCCGATCCTGGCCGCCATGCACGGCCTGCGCGGCCGCGCCCGACCGTGGGCCTGCTCCACGCGCAGGGCGTGAAGGCCCACGTGATCATCTGTGACAAGAAGCCGGCCCGCGAGACCGGGCAGGCGCTCCGGCTCCGCCTCTGCGACCTGTGCACGGACACGCACTTCACGCGGAAGACCCACCCGCTGGGGCGCGAAGACCTTGCCGAGTGGGTCAGCCTCTACCGCTCGGCCAACCGCCACCCGCGCGCGGCCACCTGGCATGTCGATCACAGTCGTCGTGCAGGGCTCACGCCCCGCACACGGCGAACCCCGTAGACTGTGGTGGATTGCAAGACGTGCGCCGTGGGAGAACGTGCATGGAACCCGATGACGTGAGCGCCGATGCCGAGCGCGTGATGCAGGTGCTGGTGGACGGCGGCGTGGCGCTCATCTATCTCGACGTCGCCTATGCGGTGCTCGGGCGCAGCGAGGCCTCGGTGCGCCGCATCTACGCGGCGAAGGGGCGCAGCTTCTCCCGACCCACCGGCATCGTCGGCTGCCTGCCGATGCACGACGAGGTGCACGTGATGGACGCGCGCGGCCGCGAGATCGTGCGCGCGGTCACCGTCCGCCACGGCCTGCCGCTGTCGGTGATCGCACCCTTCCGCCGCGACCACCCGTTCCTCGGGAACCTCGATCCGTTCGTGCTGGACAACGCGAACAAGGACGGCACGCTCAACCTGCTGATCAACGCCGGGCGCCTGCGCGATGCGATCGCGCGGCTGTCCTGGGCGCGGGGCGTGCCGCTGGTGGGCTCCTCGGCCAACGTGTCGCTGACCGGGTCGAAGTACCGGGTGGAGGACATCGAGCCGCCGATCCTCGATGCCGCCGACATCGTCATCGACTACGGGGAGTCCCGCTACGCCAACCCGCAGGGGCGCTCGAGCACGATGATCGACTTCCGCGACTTCAGCGTGGTCCGCGAGGGCGTGTGCTTCGAGCCCATCCGCGACGTGCTGCGCGGGGAGTTCGGGGTGGAGCTCAAGGCCAAGGGCTGAGCGCTTCAGGGCGACCCAGCGCGCGGGTTCGGGACACGCTTCGCGTGCGAGGCCTGGTACCCGGGCGCCATGACCGGAACGAGCCGAGATCGCTGCAACTACAGCCGGATATCCGCCTCGCGACCGAGCTTGACCCACCGTGCGTGGTCGATACGCAGGAAAGCCGAAAAGGCCTCGCTGCCGGAGAAGTGGGGCTCCGAGCCCAGTCGGGTCAGCGCCTCGCGGGTGTCGGGAAGGGCGACGGTCGCGGAAATGTCCCGCTCGATCCGGGCCACCACCTCGCGCGGAGTGCCGGTGGGGGCGAATACCCCGGTCCACAGCGTGACCTCGTAGTCCGTCAGCCCGGATTCGGCGACCGTCGGCAGATCGGGCAGCATCGGAGAGCGCCGTGCAGTGGTGATTGCCAGTGCGCGGAGGCGACCCGCCTTCACCAGCGCGATGGATCCTGGCATGGTGTGGGTACCTGCCTGCAGCACACCGGCCATCAGGTCGGTGTAGGGCACGCCCTTGTAGGCGACATGTTCCATGCGCACGCCGCTCAGGGTGTTGAAGAGCAGCATCGCGAGGTGGGTCATCGAGCCCACGCCCGTCGAGCCGAAGTTGATCTCGCCCGGCCGCTTGCGCGCGAGTTCGATCAGCTCGCGCGGGGAGCGCACGGGTAGTGCGGGATGCACCAGCAGCAGCAGCGGTACATCGGCCACCCGTGCAATCGGCACGAAATCCTTGAGCGGATCGAACGGAAGCTTGCTCGCGATCGCGGGCAGCATGGTGATCTCCGAGGCCGAACCTAGCAGCAGGGTGTATCCGTCCGGGGCGGATCGCGCGGCGACCTCGGTGCCGATCATGCCGGCAGCGCCTACGCGGTTGTCGATCACGATGGGCTGGCGCAAGGGCTCGGTCAACCGTTGGGACAGGATGCGCGCGGTGGAGTCGGAGCCGCCGCCGACCGGGAAAGGCACGATCATGCGGATGGGCTTGGCCGGATAGGACTGCGCTTGGACGAATCCGACAGCCAGGGGAAAGGTGCCGAGGGCGAGCAGAAGCGCCGCGGTGCGACAGGCGATCGTCGATGGCATCGTTGACTCCGCGGTGGGTCAGGTGGATTCGGTTTCGTGGGGGGCGAGGGTCGCGGGCTCAGCCAGCCGGGTAGGCGACGATCATCTCGATCTCGAGGCGGGCTCCAGGTGTCGAGAGCTGGTTAACGCACACGGTCGTGCTGGCTGGGGTCCAGTCCCCGAACACCTTCCGCAGTTCCGCGCTGATGGCATTCATGTCGCGCATGTCGGTCAGGTACTTGGTGACCTTGATCACGTCGGTCCAGGCAAGCCCCTCGTGATCGAGGATCGAGCGGATGTTCGCCAGCACGCGCTGCGTCTGCTCGGCGATGCCACACGGGTGATCGTGCTCGTGCAGTTCGTGCGGATGCCGGTGGTACAGGGGCGAGGGAGTGGCACCCGATACGAACAGCAGATCCGGTCCCCCGGTGACGCGGATCGCCGGCG
>JBILUV010000283.1:0-4464 GCA_044370825.1 Burkholderiales bacterium
GGCTTCGAGCAGGGCCTGCATGTTGCTGCCGCGGCCCGAGATGAGAGTGACGATGCCACTCATCGCACGATGGTCCGGGCCTCTTCGGGCGCACGCGGCTCGACGGTGCCGGAGATCCAGGCCTGCTCACCCGCCGCCTGGAGCATGGCGACGGTGCGGCTGGCATCCTCCGGCGCCACCACGATGACCATGCCGATGCCGCAGTTGAACACCCGATGCAGTTCGGTGTCCTCGATCCGGCCCTGCGCCTGGAGCCAGCGGAACACCGGGGGCAGGGACCACGAATCGCGATGGATCACCGCCTTGACGTCCTCGGGCAGAACGCGTGGCACGTTCTCCACGATGCCGCCGCCCGTGATGTGGGCGATGCCCTTGACCGTCACCTGCTGCAGCAGCGCGAGTACCGGTCGGACGTAGATGCGTGTCGGCGCGAGCAGCGTCTCGCCCAGGGTGGATGTGCCGAACTCGGCACCCAGGTCGGCGCCGGAGACTTCCACGATGCGCCTCACCAGGGAGTACCCATTGGAGTGCGGGCCGCTGGAGGCGAGGGCCACGACAGCGTCCCCCGCGGCGATCGTCCGGCCGTCGATGATCCGGGATTTCTCCACCACGCCCACGGCGAACCCGGCGAGGTCGTACTCGCCATCCGGATACATGCTGGGCATCTCGGCAGTCTCGCCACCGATGAGCGCGCACCCGGCCTGCCGGCAACCCTCGGCGATGCCCGCCACCACGGCGGCTGCGGTGTCCACGCGCAGCCTTCCGCAGGCGAAATAATCGAGGAAGAAGAGCGGTTCGGCACCCTGGACCAGGATGTCGTTGACGCTCATGGCCACAAGGTCGATGCCGACGGTGTCGTGCCTGTCCAGCTGGAAGGCGAGTCTTAGCTTGGTTCCGACGCCATCCGTGCCGGATACCAGCACCGGTTCCTTGTAGCGGCGGGGCACCTCGAACAGGGCGCCAAAGCCGCCGATACCGGCGAGGACGCCGTCGCGCAATGTGGAGCGCGCCAGCGGCTTGATGCGTTCCACCAGGGCATCGCCGGCATCGATGTCGACGCCGGCGTCTTTGTAGGTCATGCCGGGAGTGGTGCCGGCGGGCTGGGTCATGTTCGAGGCTCTGACGAAGGGATGGATCGGGGGACGATGCGCGCGCGGTACCGGGCCGTCTGTCCAGGCCCGTGGGCGGTTGCCGGGCGTCTGTGCGCTCGTCGCACGTCGAGCCCCTGATTCTACCGGAACGACGCTCGCCGACCGTCCCGGGCATGGCTCGCGCGAGGCAGATACTCCTCCGACACCGCCTTTCCGCGATAATCGTAGAGATGAAGCAATTGGCATTGGGCATCGGACTCGAGGCGGATCTCGGCTTCGACGCCTCCATCGTCGGGCGCAACGTGGAACTGCATCACAGGCTGCGCCAGGTCCTCGCCACGGAAGGGGGCGAGCGCTTCGTCTACCTCTGGGGCCTCCCGGGTAGTGGCAGGACGCACACGCTGCGAGCATGCGAGATCGAGGCGGCGCGGCTTGGTCTGCCTGCGGTCCGTTGGCGGGACGGGACCGATCCCGGGCAGGTGCCTGCGCATGCCCTGGTGCTGGTGGACGACGTCGAGCAGTTGTCGGCCGAGGGGCAGGTGGCGTTGTTCCACCTGTTCAACCGGCTGCGGGACGCCGGCCAGGGGGCCATGGTCGTGGCGGGCGGACAACCCCCGGCAGCCCTGGACTTGCGCGCGGATCTGCGCACGCGGCTCGGGTCGGGGCTCGTCTATCAACTCCATCCGCTGTCGGACGAGGAGAAGCTGGAGGCTATCGAGTGCCATGCGCGCGCGCGCGGCGTGCCGATGGGCCGTGATGTCGCCCGTTACCTGCTCACGCGGTCCGATCGCGATCTGCGCACCCTGCTGGCCACCCTGGACCGACTGGACCGCAGTTCACTGGAGCGGCACCGGCCGCTTACGATTGCGCTGTTGCGCGAGGTGCTGCGCGACGGCTGAGCTCACTGGTGCGGTCGGTCTCCGGACCGCCTGGCACCGAACGATTTCCACCAGCGATACGGACACGTCATGAAACTCGCGTTATTCGACCTCGACAACACCCTGCTCGCCGGCGACAGCGACTTCGAGTGGGCGCAGTACCTGATCTTCCGCGGCGTGCTCGATCGCGAGGTCTATGAGTCCCGCAACCTCGAGTTCTACGAGCATTACCGCGCCGGGACGCTCGACATCCACGCCTTCCTCGATTTCCAGCTCAAGCCGCTCGCCAGGCACCCCCGACAGCAACTAGAGCAATGGCGCGCCGAGTACCTGCGCAGCAAGGTCCTGCCCATGATCACCCGCAAGGCGCGCGATCTGGTGCAGAGCCATGCCCAGGATGCGCGTGCGGTCGTTGCGGTCGTAACCGCCACCAACAGTTTCGTGACTCGGCCCATCGCGCGCGAATTCGGCATCGAGCACCTGGTGGCCACCGATCCGGCCGAGGACTCGGTCGGTGAGTTCACCGGCTCGGTTCAGGGCGTGCCGGCGTTCCGTGAGGGCAAGGTGGTGCGCGTCGAGGCCTGGCTGGCCGGCCTCGGGCTGGATTGGCAGTCCTTCCAGGAGACCTGGTTCTACAGCGATTCCCTCAACGACCTTCCGTTGCTGTCGCGGGTCAGCCACCCGGTGGCCGTCGACCCAGACGAGACGCTCGAGGCGCACGCCCTTGCTCACGGGTGGCCGATCATCAGCCTGCGCTGACGCGCTGACGCGCGGTCGCGCCGGTCTGCCGCCAGGCGTTGGGGCAGCCTGCGTATAATCCGGGCGTCCGCATTGCGCGGACCCATCCTTCAGCCTCCCCTGCGCATGATCCGGAAGTTCATCGAGAAAGTCTTCTCCCGCCGTGCGGTCTTGTCCGCGGGGGGGCCATCGGCCACGCCCGAGGTGATTCCGATGTCCCGGCATGGTGTGCGCCGCGAGTCGATCAGTTCCTGCGCGCGGCGCGTGACCGAGACCCTGCAGGCGCAGGGCTACAAGGCCTACGTGGTCGGGGGGGCGGTGCGGGATCTGATGCTGGAGCGTACTCCCAAGGATTTCGACGTCGCGACAGACGCGACCCCCGAGCAGGTCCACGCCCTTTTCCGACGGTCGCGCATTATCGGCCGCCGCTTCCGCCTGGTGCACGTGATGTTCGGCCAGGACACGGTCGAGGTGTCGACGTTCCGAGCCATGCACAATGGTGATGGTGACGACACGCGGATGCAGGACGCGCACGGCCGCCTGTTGCGGGACAACGTCTTCGGCGCCCAGTCCGACGATGCCGTGCGCCGCGATTTCACCGTCAATGCGCTCTACTACGATCCCGCCACGGAGGAGGTGCTCGACTATTGTGGCGGTGTGCACGATGTCGACGCGCGCACCCTGCGCATCATCGGCGATCCGTTGGTGCGTTACCGCGAGGATCCGGTACGCATGTTGCGCGCGGTCCGACTGGCCGCCAAGCTCGGCCTGGAGATCGATCCCGCCACCCGCGCGCCCATCACGCGCATGGCTTCCCTCATGCAGAACGTGCCGCCGGCGCGGTTGTTCGAGGAGATGCTCAAGTTGTTGCTGTCCGGGCATGCCGTCGCCTGCGTTGGCCGACTCCGGAGCGAGGGGCTGCATCACGGTCTCCTGCCACTGCTTGACGTCATCCTGGAGCAACCCCTCGGGGAGCGCTTCGTCACGCTTGCCCTGCAGCGTACCGACGAACGCATCCTCGCCGACAAGGGTGTGTCGCCCGGGTTCCTGTTCGCCGCGCTGTTGTGGCACGAGGTGCTGGCGGCATGGAACGCAGCGAAGGATCGCGGCGTGCCGCCCGTGCCGGCGATGCACGAGGCGATGGACCAGGTGCTGTCCGTTCAGGCCGAAAAGATCGCCATCCCCCGGCGTTTCGGCACCGACATGAAGGAGATCTGGCTGCTGCAGTGGCGTTTCGACCAGCGCAGCGGCAAGCGGCCCTACCGGGTGCTGGAGAGCCCCAAGTTCCGGGCTGGCTACGATTTCCTCATCCTGCGCTGCGAGAGCGGCGAAGTGGACGCGGAGCTCGGTCAGTGGTGGACCCGCTTCCAGGATGTGTCGGACACCGAGCGCGAGGAGATGATCGCCGGCGTCATCCAGGCGCCCGGGATGAAGCGACGCAGGCGCCGCCGCGGCGGCGGACGCGGGGCGGCGGATGGCGGTACGGATGCCTCCGCGCCGGACGCGGGCTGAGCCATGCAGCACGCCACGATGAGGCCCGTGGATGCCTACATCGGGCTCGGCTCCAATCTGGGTGACCCCGAGGCGCGGCTGGCCGCGGCCACGGCAGCGCTGGGACGCCTGCCTCACAGCACCCTCGAGGCCGTTTCCCGGATCTACCGCACCGCTCCCGTGGGGCTGCTCGAGCAGCCGGACTTCCTCAATGCCGTCGCCAGGCTGCGCACCACGCTGAGCCCTCGGGACCTGCTCAAGGCGCT
>JBILUV010000302.1:0-4110 GCA_044370825.1 Burkholderiales bacterium
TGGGCAACCCCTCCCCCGACCTGTACGGCGACATCCGTCCCGGCGACAACCTCTACACAGACTCGATCGTCGCGGTGGATCTGGACAACGGCGCCTACAAGGCCCACTACCAGTACATCGCCCACGACGTGTGGGATCTGGACGCCGTGTCCCCGCCCATCATCACCGAGGCGAAGGGCAAGGATGGCAAGATGCAGAAGGTCGTCATCCACGGCGGCAAGACCGGCCACGTTTACGTGCACGACGCCAAGACGCTCGAGCTGATCCGCTTCTCCGAAGCCATGGTGCCCCAGGAGAACATGTGGGTGCTGCCGACGGCTGACGGCGCACGCATGCTGCCCGGTGCCAATGGTGGCGTCGAGTGGAACCCGATGGCCATCAATCCCAAGCTGCGCATGGCCTACGCCGCCAACCTGCACCAGCCCATGACCTACCACGTCGAGGAGTCCGCCTACCCCGGTGGCAAGCTGTGGCTGGGTGGCGCGTTCAAGGTGATCCCGAGCGAGAAACAGTGGGGTCGTCTGGCCGCCGTCAACATGGACACCGGCAAGATGGCGTGGAAGGCCGACACCGAGCAGCCCCTCATGGGCGGCGTGTTGGCCACGGCCGGCAACCTGGTGTTCACGGGTGAAGGCAACGGCATGTTCAATGCCTACGACGCCCGCAACGGCAAGAAGCTCTGGTCGTTCAACTGCGGCGCCGGCGTCAACGCCCCGCCCGTTTCCTACACCGTCAACGGCAAGCAGTACATCGCCGTCGCGGCCGGCGGGAACACGCAGCTGGACTTCAAGCGCGGCAACAGCGTTTTCGTGTTCGCGCTTCCCTGAACGCCCTGATCGGGTGACCAGGGTCTGACAAGAGGCCGCCCTCGGGCGGCCTCTTTCATGACGGCCTCAACCAGTGGTGCGATCGACATGACTCCATACGACACAGCCCGCGCCTCCCTCCGCCGGGCCTTGCATGCCGCCGCGGCAGCGGCGTTCATCACGCTCGGCGCCCAGGTGCCAGCCAATGCGCAGGACGTCGCCTCCAAGGTCACCGTATGCGCCGCCTGCCATGGCCAGGACGGCAACTCCACCATGCCCGATTACCCCATCCTCGCCGGGCAGAGCAGCCGCTATCTGTACCTGCAGCTGAAAGACTACAAGGAAGGCCGGCGCAAGAACCCTCTGATGTCCCCGATGGCCGCCAATCTCACCAAGCAGGACATGTGGGATCTGGCCAACCACTTCAGCGCCCAGAAGATCAAGCCGAACGGTTTCAAGGCCGATGGCGAGAAGGTCGTGCGTGGCAAGAAGGTCGCAGACGACGCTCTCTGCCCCATGTGCCATCTCGGAGGTTTCTCCGGCCAGAACGAGGTGCCGCGCGTCGCGGGCCAGCATCAGGCGTACGTCTACAAGCAGCTGATGGCCTTCAAGACCAAGGAGCGCACCAACTACGCGGACATGAACGCCTACATCAAGTCCATCCCCGAGGAGGACATCGAGGCCTTGTCGCACTACATCGCCAACCTCAACTGACGTGGGCGCATCGACCGGAAGCAACACCATGCGGCACCGCCGCCTCGCCTGCCTGGGCCCGCATGGCTTCCACGAACTCGCCTACACCGAGTGGGGCGACCCGGACCACGAGCATGTCGTGGTCTGCGTGCACGGCCTGACCCGAAACGGCCGGGACTTCGACCAACTGGCTTCCCGCCTCGCGGCGCGCTGCCGGGTGCTGTGCCCGGATGTCGTGGGCCGCGGCCGCAGCGAGTGGCTGACCCACAAAATGGACTACGCCTACCCCATCTACCTCGCCGACATGGCGGCGCTCATCGCGCGCAGCGGCGCTCATCAGGTCGACTGGGTTGGCACCTCCATGGGAGGGTTGATCGGCACCTTCCTGGCGGCCACACGCGGAGCACCGATCCGTCGCATGGTGGTCAACGACGTCGGCCCCTTCATCCCGCAGGCTGCGCTCGAGCGCATCGCCGCCTACGTCGGTAGCGAGCCCCGGTTTGCCGACCTCGCCGAGGCCGAGGCCTACCTGCGCAGGGTCCACGCGCCGTTCGGACCGCTGTCGGACGGGCAATGGCGCCACCTCTCCACACACGGCACGCGTCCCCTGCCCGATGGGGGATTCGGCCTGGCGTACGACCCGGGCATCGCGGAGGCCTTTCGCGGTGGCGTCGCCGACGTCGACCTCTGGCCGGTCTGGCAGCAGGTCGGAAGCGAGGTGCTGGTAGTGCGCGGGGCCGAGTCGGACCTGCTGGATCCGTCCACGGCGCGCCGCATGGTCGAGGTGCTCGGAGCGCGGGCGCGGCTGGTCGAGTTTGCGGGCATCGGCCACGCCCCGGCCTTCATGGCCGAGGACCAGATCGGCGCGGTCGAGTCGTTCCTGTTCCCGTAAGCTGCTCCCCGCGCCGATGATCGCCATCGACTGGGGCACCAGTTCCTTCCGCGCCTACCGTCTCGACGAAGACGGCAGGGTCGTCTCCAGCCGCGAGTCGCACGCCGGCATCCTCGCCATCCCGGGCGGGGACTTCGCCGGCACCCTGCTTGCCGAAGTGGGCGGCTGGATCGACGCTGGCGAGCGCGACATCGTCATGAGCGGCATGATCGGCAGCCGCCAGGGCTGGCGCGAAGCGCCCTACGTTTCGACACCCGCCGGTCCTGCCAACATCGCCGCGGCGCTGGTCCCGGTCGATGTCGCCGATGGCCTGAGCGTCTGGATCGTGCCGGGCCTCATCACGCTGGGACCGGATGGGGTGCACGACGTCATGCGCGGCGAGGAAACGCAGATCCTCGGCGTCCTCGAGGCGCTGGGCCCCGGTGCCCACCGCCTCTGCCTGCCCGGCACCCACAGCAAGTGGGTGGATGTGTACGACGCCGTGATCACCGGCTTCCGCACCCACATGACCGGCGAAGTGTTCGCCGTCTTGCGCGATCACAGCATCCTCGGCCGGACGCTCGAAACGGAGGCGCCCTTCGACGCCCAGGCCTTCGAGGCGGGCGTGGCACGATCCGCCGCCCCCCACGGGCTGTTGCACCACCTTTTCGGGGTGCGTGCCGAGCACCTGGCGGGAAGGCTGGAAGCCCGGTTGGTCCGGGACCATCTCTCCGGACTTCTGATCGGCCACGAACTGCGCTCCGAACCCGGCGATGGGCCGCTGCAACTGCTGGGCAGCGCGCAACTGGTGCAGCGCTACGCCCACGCCTGCCGTGTCCTGGGGCGGAGCGCTGGCATACTCGACCCGCAGGCCGCGGCGACAGGCATCGGCCGCATCGCCCACGCGAACGGAATGCTTCCAGGATCATGACCACCAAGACCCTGACCGACTGGCTCAGGCACTGCCCGCTGATCGCCATCCTCCGCGGTGTCAGGCCCGAGGAGGCGGTCGACATTGGCGCCGCCCTGTATCGTGCCGGCTTCCGCATCGTCGAGGTGCCGCTCAACTCGCCCGACCCCCTGGCCAGCATCGCCCTGCTGTCGGGACGCTTCGGCGATCGCATGCTGGTGGGCGCAGGTACCGTCATGGAGCCGGCACAGGCCGAGCAGGTGGCCGATGCCGGTGCCCGCCTGGTGGTCATGCCGCACGCCGACATCCAGATCGTGGTCACGGCCCGGCGGCTGGGGCTTGTGGTGATCCCCGGTTTCTGCACCCCCACCGAGGCCTTCACCATGATCTCGGCGGGTGCCAGCGGCCTGAAGCTGTTCCCGGCGGAGGGTAACCCGCCGTCTGTCCTCAAGGCCATGCGCGCCGTGTTGCCGCCGGAGATGCCGGTCATCCCGGTGGGCTCCATCTCGCCCGCCAACATGGGCGAGTACTGGCACGCCGGCGCAGCCGGTTTCGGTCTCGGCTCGGCCCTCTACCGGCCCGGCATGAACGCAGACGCGGTGGCGGCGGTGGCGTCCACGTTCATCTCCACGATCGGCCTGCTGGCGCCCGGACGCGCCTGAGCCGCGCCGGCCACACGCGGCTCCGCCGATGCAGCCCTGCCAGGCCCCACCACCGATCCCGCCTCAGATGCCGCCCAGGCAGAGGTACTTGAGCTCCAGGAAGTCCTCGATGCCGTAGCGCGACCCTTCCCGCCCGAGGCCAGACTGCTTCACCCCGCCGAAGGGGCC
>JBILUV010000079.1:0-13586 GCA_044370825.1 Burkholderiales bacterium
CGCCCTCGGCGTGACCATGCAGTTGCCCAAGGAAGACCGCTACAGCATGGATCGTGAGCAGATCATGGAAAACATCTCCGTGCTCTTCGGCGGCCGCATCGCCGAAGAGGTGTTCATGAACCAGATGACCACCGGCGCTTCGAACGACTTCCAGCGTGCCACCGACATGGCCCGGCGCATGGTCACCGAGTGGGGCATGTCCGATACGCTCGGGCCCATGGTCTATGGTGAGAACGAGGGCGAGGTCTTTCTCGGCCGCTCCATCACCACCCACAAGAATCTGTCCGAAGCCACCATGCAGAAGGTGGACAGCGAGATTCGGGCAATCATCGACCGGCAGTATTCCCTGGCCAGGCGGTTGATCGAGGAGAACCGCGACAAGGTCGAGGCGATGGCCAAGGCCCTGCTCGAATGGGAGACCATCGACGCGGAGCAGATCAACGACATCATGGCTGGACGTTCGCCGCGGCCTCCCAAGCCTGCCAGTCCGCCAGCCTCGCCACCGCCGCAGGACAACACGCCGTCGCCGGCACCCACGGCGACTCCCGCTCGGGAAGCCTGACCTCAAAGGGCGGGGCGGCGTGCCGCACGGGCGGAGACCATCTCCGCCCGTTGTTTTTTGGCGCGTGCCCCGCGCGTCCGTTCGACCGTACCGATCCGCCCCTATATGCCTTCAGCTCGCCTGAGCGCCGGCCGCTTCGTCTTCGAACTCGATCGGCCGCTGATCATGGGCGTGGTCAACGTGACACCGGATTCGTTTTCGGACGGGGGTGTCAGCTTCCATGCCGACGCTGCGATCGCTCGCGCCGAGCAGCTGGTGGCCGAGGGGGCCGATTTGCTGGACGTGGGCGGGGAGTCGACGCGTCCGGGTGCGCCGGACGTCCCTGCTGATGAGGAGTTGCTTCGCATCCTGCCGGTAGTGCGTGCGCTGGCGCCCCGTTTTCCCGTGTCGGTGGACACCAGCAAGGCCGACGTGATGCGCGAGGTCCTGCCGCTGGGCGTCGCCATGGTCAATGACGTGCGGTCGCTGCGCGAACCCGGCGCGCTGGACGCGGTGGCTGCCTCGGATGCGGCAGTCTGCCTGATGCACATGCGCGGCTCGCCTCGCACCATGCAGGACCACCCGGTCTACGCGGACGTGGTGGCCGAGGTGGGCGGGTTCCTGCGTGAGCGGGCGTTGGCCGTGGAGGCTTCGGGCGTGGTGCGGGAACGGATCGTGATAGACCCGGGCTTCGGCTTCGGCAAGACGGCTGCCCACAATCTGACGCTCTGGCGGCAGCTCGGGGCGCTTCGATCCCTGGGCTGGCCGATCCTGGCGGGCCTGTCCCGCAAGTCCCTGCTGGGGACGGTCACCGGTCGCCCCGTGGACCAGCGTATGCATGCCAGCGTGGCGGCCGCCTTGCTGGCGGTACAACGCGGGGCCGACATCGTCCGCGTGCATGATGTCGCGGCCACGCGGGATGCCCTGGCGGTGCTCAGGGCTGTCGACCATGAGGAATCCTTCCAGGCATGAGCAAGAGAAAGTATTTCGGAACAGACGGTATCCGCGGGCGTGTCGGGCAGGATCCCATCACCCCGGAACTGGTGATGCGTCTGGGTTTTGCCGCGGGCGTGGTGTTGTCGCGCGAGGCACCGCCCGGCGCCCATGCGGCGGTGCTGATCGGCAAGGACACGCGCATATCGGGCTACCTGCTGGAGTCCGCCCTGCAGGCGGGTCTGGCCGCCGCCGGCGTCGACGTCTGGCTGGCGGGGCCGATGCCCACCCCGGCCATCGCCTACCTGACCCGGGCGCTGCGTCTTTCCGCAGGTGTGGTCATCAGTGCCTCCCACAATCCGTTCGACGACAACGGCATCAAGTTCTTCGGCGCCAACGGCCACAAGCTGGCGGACGAGGTGGAGCGGCGCATCGAGGCCAGGATGGAGGCTGCCATCGAATGCCGGCCCTCGGCTGAACTCGGCAAGGCGCGGCGGGTGGTGGAGGCCGACGGTCGCTACATCGAGTTCTGCAAGAGCACGTTCCCCACGGAACGGGATCTGCGCGGCCTGCGCATCGTGATGGACTCCGCCAACGGCGCGGCCTACCACGTGGCCGCCCCGGTGCTGCACGAACTCGGCGCCGACGTCATCGCCGTGGCCAACCAGCCGGACGGCCTCAACATCAACCGCGGCTGCGGTGCCACGCATCCGGCCTTCCTGGTGGACGAAGTGCGGAGACACGGTGCCCACCTCGGCCTGGCGCTCGACGGGGACGGCGACCGCCTGATCATGGTGGATGGCGACGGAGGGGTGTTCGACGGCGACCAGCTGCTCTACATCATCGCCCGGGACCGGCAACGCGCCGGGCTGATGGCGG
Organism: Burkholderiales bacterium; assembly: GCA_044370825.1. Taxonomy (GTDB): domain Bacteria; phylum Pseudomonadota; class Gammaproteobacteria; order Burkholderiales. The sequence continues at coordinate 2,354 of JBILUV010000079.1, forward strand.
GTGGGGTGGTGGGTACGGTGATGACGAATTTCGGCATGGAGCGCGCGCTCGGCCGTCTGGGTATTCCCTTCGCCCGCTCGGCGGTAGGCGATCGCTACGTGCTGGAACTGCTGCTCGAGAAGGGCTGGTTCCTCGGGGGCGAGGCCTCCGGCCACATTGTCTGCCTCGACAAGCACACCACCGGAGATGGGCTGATCTCCGGTCTGCAGGTGCTCAACGCGCTGGCGGCCACTGGGGAGACCCTGGCCGAAGCCTGTGCCGATGTGCACCTGACGCCCCAGACCCTGGTCAATGTCCCGATTTCCCGCGGTTTCGATTTCCGTGCTGCCGGGCCGGTGATGGCGGCGGTGCGCGAGGCCGAACGGCAACTGGGGGACCGGGGGCGCGTGTTGTTGCGTCCCTCCGGTACCGAGCCGGTGCTTAGGGTGATGGTCGAGGGTGAGGAGGCCGGTGAGGTGTCGGCGCTGGCGGATGCCATCGCCGGGACCATCCGCGCCGAGGTGACGCCGGCCGCATCCACCGGTTGACGTGGGCGGTCCCGCCAAAGTCCAGGCGGGAACCCGGCTGTGCGTGGTGCGCCATGAAAGTGTCACAATTCGGCAATAAACTTGGCATGAACGAGGGGTTGACCCTCACCACGGAGACTCGACATGTCCAGATTGTCTTTCGCCCGCGTCCTTCACATCGCCGCCCTGCTGGGTTGGGCGGCCGCGACCCCCTCGGTCTCGATGGCTCAGGCCGTCATCAAGATCGATGGCTCGTCCACGGTCTTCCCGATCACCGAGGCGGTGGCGGAGGACTTCCAGGCGTCGAAGCGCGGCAAGGTCCGCGTGACGGTGGGCATTTCCGGCACCGGCGGCGGCTTCAAGAAGTTCTGTCGTGGCGAGACCGACATCTCCGATGCTTCCCGCCCGATTCTGGCGCGCGAGATGGAGGAGTGTCGCAAGGCCGGGGTGCGCTACATCGAACTTCCCGTCGCGTATGACGCGCTGACGATGGTCATCAATCCCAAGAACACCTGGCTCAAGTCCATCACGGTGGACGAACTCAAGAAGATCTGGGAGCCGGCGGCCCAGGGCAAGGTGATGAAGTGGAAGCAGGTCAACGCCGCCTGGCCGGACGAGACCATGAAGCTGTTCGGGCCCGGGGCCGACTCGGGCACGTTCGATTACTTCACCGAGGCGATCAACGGAAAGGCCAAGGCGAGCCGCGGCGACTTCACCGCGGCCGAGGACGACAACGTACTGGTCCAGGGCGTGGCCCGCGACGTCAACGGCCTGGGTTACTTCGGCTATGCCTATTACAGCGAGAACAAGGACAAGCTCAAGGTGCTGCCGGTCATCAATCCGAAGACCGGCAAGCCGGTCGCGGCCTCGCTCGAGTCGGTCATCGATGGCAGTTACCAGCCGCTGGCACGTCCGATTTTCGTCTACGTCAATGTCGCCTCCCTGGAGCGTCCGGAAGTCGTCGAATTCCTCCAGTTCTACATGAAGAACGGCGAACCCCTGATCCGCGAGGTCAAGTACGTGCCGCTGCCGGTCAAGGCCTATGCGCACAACCTCGAGATGCTGGAGAAGAAGGTGGTCGGGACCAAGTTCGGCGGCGAGAACAAGGTCGGCCTGACGATCGAGGAGTTGATGAAGCTCGAAGCAAAGCTGTAAAGAGTTGCGCGGTAGAATTCGCGGATTCCGGCGGAGTGGATCTCCGCCGGCGTCGCGGGGGGTGATCTCTCCCCGAACGTCCCGGCCGGATCTTTCGGTCGATGCCCAGGGGAAGTCAGGCAGTGAGCAACATCTCCCAGCACATTGGCGCCTCGACGCCGGGTGTCGTCAGCGACCGGCTGCGTCGGCACGCCGGCCGCCACGTCAAGGAGCGGATCGTCGAGGCGGTGCTCTTGCTGGCCGCCCTGTTCTCGGTCTTCGTCACGATCGGCATCGTCTGGGTGCTGATCAGCGAATCCTTTCTCTTCTTCACGCATGTGTCGGTGTGGGACTTCCTCACCGATACCCAATGGACACCCCTGTTCGACGACGCCCACTACGGCATCATGGTGCTGTTGTCGGGGACCATCGTCAGTTCCCTGGTGGCCCTGGCGGTGGCCATCCCCCTGGGTACCATAATCGCGATTTACCTGTCCGAATTTGCACCCTTCACCTTGCGCGAGGTGGCGAAGCCGATGCTCGAGCTCCTCGGTGGTGTGCCCACCGTGGTCTACGGCTACTTCGCCTTGCTCTATGTCACCCCGGCGCTGCAGTGGCTCATGCCCGGGCTGCCCGGGTTCAACCTGCTCTCGGCCGGTCTGGTGATGGGGGTGATGATCATCCCGTACGTCAGTTCGGTCAGCGAGGACGCCATGCGCTCGGTGCCGATGAGCATGCGGGAGGGTTCTTACGCCATGGGCGCGACGCGGTTCCAGACCGCGATCCGGGTGGTGACTCCTGCAGCCTTCTCCGGCATCGCGGCCGCCTACATCCTGGGCATCTCGCGCGCGGTGGGTGAGACCATGATTCTGGCGGTGGCCGCCGGTATGCAGCCCAATCTCACCTGGAATCCGCTCGAGCCGGCTGCGACCATCACGGCCTTCATCGTCCAGGTGGCCCTGGGGGATCTGCCACACGGCTCAATCGGATACCAGACCATCTTCGCGGCCGGCCTGACCTTGATGCTCCTGACACTGGGCTTCAACATCCTCGGCCACCTGCTCAAGCGCCGGTTCCGCCAGGCCTACTGACCATGCTCAAGCAAGACGTCGAGGAAATCCGTACCCTCATCGCCCGCCACAAGCGCTGGGATGTGATCTTCGCCCTGTGCGGCATCGCCGCCCTCATGGTGGGCATCCTCACCTTCCTCACCCTGTTCGTGGGCATGGTGCTGGACGGCGGACCGCGGCTGAACATCGATTTCTTCAGCAACTTTCCGTCGCGGCGGGCGGAGAGTGCGGGCATCCTGTCGGCCTGGGTGGGTACGACGCTGGTGATGATCGTGACGGCTGCTGCCGCCATTCCCCTGGGCGTGGGGGCCGCGGTCTACCTGGAGGAATACGCGCCGAAAAACTGGCTGACGGACATCATCGAGATCAACGTCACCAATCTCGCCGGGGTGCCGTCGATCGTCTACGGTCTGCTGGCCCTCGGGCTGTTCGTCTACAAGTTTGGTTTCGGGCAGAGCATTCTGTCGGCCGGACTCACCCTGGCTCTCCTGATCCTGCCAGTGGTGATCGTCGCCACCCGCGAGGCGATCCGTTCCGTTCCGGGCGCGATCCGGGAGGGAGCCTATGCCCTTGGCGCCACCAAGTGGCAGACGACCTACGACCACATCCTGCGCTATTCGGCGCCCGGCATCCTGACCGGGGTGATCATCGGCATGGCGCGGGCCATCGGCGAGACCGCGCCCATCATCACCATCGGCGCGCTGACCTTCATCGCCTTCCTGCCGGAGCCGCCCATCAGCGGCACCTTCCCTTTCGTCTCGTTCGAGTGGCTGATGTCACCCTTCACCGTGATGCCGATCCAGATGTTCAACTGGACCTCGCGCCCGGAGGCGGCCTTCCACCAGAATGCGGCGGCGGCAGGGCTGGTGCTGGTGGTGATGACCCTGTCCATGAATGGTCTGGCAATCTTTATCCGCTATCGCCTGCGCAAGAACATCAAGTGGTGAGCTGAAACCATGTCCAAGATCACCGACGGCCCCGAGGCCCTTGCCGACCTGAAGGTCAAGGCAGAGGCGAAGAACCTCAACTTCCACTACGGCAGCTTCCACGCCCTGAAGTCCATATCGATGCCGATCTACGAGCGGCGGGTGACCGCGCTGATCGGGCCCTCGGGCTGCGGCAAGTCGACCTACCTGCGGTGTTTCAACCGCATGCACGACCTCTACCCCGGCAATCGCTACGAGGGCGAGATCCGGTTCTACCCGGACGACACCAACCTGCTGAATCCGAACGTCGACCCGATCGAGGTACGGATGCGCATCAGCATGGTGTTCCAGAAGCCCAATCCGTTTCCGAAGTCGATCTTCGAAAATGTCGCCTACGGTCTCCGGGTGCGTGGCGTGCGCAGCGTCGCGGTGCTTGACGAGAAGGTGGAACAGGCTCTGCGCGGCGCTGCACTGTGGGACGAGGTGAAGGATCGGCTCAACGACCTTGCCTTCAATCTGTCGGGCGGCCAGCAGCAGAGGCTGTGCATCGCCCGTGCCCTCGCGACCGAGCCCGAAATCCTCCTGTTCGACGAACCGACTTCGGCGCTCGACCCGATAGCGACCGCCAGCATCGAGGAGCTGATCGCAGACCTGAAGGCCAAAGTCACCATCCTCATCGTCACCCACAACATGCAGCAGGCGGCGCGAGTGTCCGACTTCACCGCCTACATGTACCTGGGCGAGATGATCGAGTTCGACGCCACAGACACGATCTTCATCAAGCCGAAGAACAAGGCTACCGAGGACTACATCACCGGACGCTTCGGCTGATCCTGCCGACGCCCCGCGCGCCCCTTCGGTGCAGGGTTCTTGCAGTGCAACACCGTTGACCCGCGGGGGGCGCGGCGGTTACACTCCTCTGGATTTACGTAGTCGATCGAGGCGTGATGCGGTCCAAGTTTGTCGCCGGCAACTGGAAGATGAACGGCTCCCTGGATGCAAATCGGGGCCTCCTCGATGCCGTGGTGGACGGGTTGGTCGGGGTCGCGCCAGGTGAGGTCGCCGTGATGGCTCCCTTTCCGTATCTTTCGCAGTGTTCCGAGCGTCTGGCCGGGTCTGCGATCGGTTGGGGTGCCCAGGACGTCAGTGCCCACGGGCCGGGAGCGTACACCGGAGAAGTATGCGTCGGGATGCTCGCCGAGTTCGGTTGCACCCATGTGATCGTGGGGCACTCCGAGCGCCGGGCGCTGCATGGAGAGACCGACGACGAGGTGGTGGCGAAGGCGGTCGCTGCAGTGGGCGGCGGACTCACTCCGGTCATCTGCGTCGGAGAGACGCTGGCGCAGCGTGAAGGTGGTGAGACCGAGGCGGTCATCGCGAGGCAGATCGACGCGTTGGTTGACGGCGCCGGTGTGGATGTTCTGAGCGGTGCGATCCTGGCCTACGAGCCGGTGTGGGCCATAGGTACCGGTCGTACCGCGACGCCGGAGCAGGCCCAGGAGGTTCATGCCTTCATCCGCGGGCGTGTGGCGCGGGCGGATGGCGGGTGTGCCGAATCACTGCGCATCCTGTATGGCGGGAGCGTAAAGGCCGCGAATGCGCGGTCGTTATTCACGATGTCCGATGTGGATGGTGGGTTGGTGGGTGGTGCTTCCCTTGTGCCCGCCGAATTTCTCGGGATATGCCGCGCAGCCTTCGGGCTTCCTGGCTGAGGCAAATGCAGACGGTCATTCTGATTTTCCACGTGCTGGCAGCGGCAGGCATCATCGGTCTGGTGCTGTTGCAGCATGGCAAGGGCGCCGACATGGGCGCAGCCTTCGGAAGCGGTTCTGCCGGCAGCCTTTTTGGTGCCAGCGGGTCGGCCAACTTCCTCAGCCGAGCGACGGCAACGCTGACGGCGGTGTTCTTTGTGACCAGTCTGGGTCTGACCTACCTGTCCTCCGGGCGGTCTGACTCGAAAGGCATCATGGTCGTGCCGGCGCCGACGCTGCCGGCGGATGCGGCGCCAGCCAGGTCTGAAGTTCCGGAGGCGGCTGCGTCCGGGAGCGGCGATTCGAAGGCAAAAGAAATTCCCAAATAATATCAGGGGTGAGGAGCCGGCCCTGGCGTAGCTGGTGGCCGGTGCAGTGCAGTGCCGACGTGGTGAAATTGGTAGACACGCTGTCTTGAGGGGGCAGTGGCGAGAGCCGTGTGAGTTCGAGTCTCACCGTCGGCACCAAAACAAAAAAGCAAGTGATCCGCGCGCAGCCGGAGTGCTGCGGGAGATTCACGTGGGGAGGGGTGCGGCGCCCGTGGTCGGCGATTGTGCACCGCCGGCTCGGCGCCAGCTCACTTGAGGGCGGTGCTTGAGACATGCTGCAAAATTATTTCCCGATTCTGCTGTTCATCTTCGTGGGCCTTGCGGTCGGCGTCGTGTCCATCTCGGCGGGCGGCAGCATCTCCCGTCTTCTCGGGCATCACCGGCCCGACTCCGAAAAGCTTTCTCCCTACGAATGCGGCTTCGAGGCATTCGAGGATGCCCGCATGAAGTTCGACGTCCGGTACTACCTGGTCGCCATCCTCTTCATCCTGTTCGATCTCGAGATCGCCTTTCTCTTCCCATGGGCCATTGTGCTCGACGAGATCGGCATGCCCGGGTTTCTGGCGATGGTGCTGTTCCTGGCCATTCTGGTGGTGGGGTTTGTTTACGAATGGAAGAAGGGCGCGCTCGAGTGGGAATGATCGGGCCCGGTTTCGAGGCTGGCGGCGCATCGCCCCGGTCTGTTGCCAGGCGCGGTGGGCGTGCCGGCCATGTGGACGGAGTGCAATGACATGGGTGTGGAAGGCGAGCTGCAGAAGGGATTCGTCACGACCAGCATCGACACCTTGATCAACTGGACGCGCACCGGATCCCTGTGGCCGATGACCTTCGGCCTGGCCTGTTGCGCTGTCGAGATGATGCAGGCCGGTGCCTCCCGGTACGACCTCGACCGTTTCGGGATCGTTTTCCGGCCCAGTCCGCGTCAGTCGGATGTCATGATCGTTGCCGGCACGCTCTGCAACAAGATGGCGCCGGCGTTGCGGAAGGTCTACGACCAGATGGCCGAGCCGCGCTGGGTGATCTCCATGGGTTCGTGCGCCAATGGTGGCGGTTACTACCACTACTCGTATTCAGTGGTGCGCGGCTGCGATCGCATCGTGCCGGTCGACGTGTACGTGCCGGGCTGTCCGCCGACCGCAGAGGCCTTGCTCTACGGAATCATCCAGTTGCAGAACAAGATCCGCCGCAACAACACCATCGCCAGATAGGGCCGCCGCTCGTGACCGACCACTCCCCACTCATCGCCGCCCTGGAGGCTACCCTCGGAGACGCCCTTGTGCGTGCAGAGGTGGTGTGCGACCAGCTCGTCGCCGTCGTCCGGCCGGATCGCTGGCGGGAGGCCGCACTGAGCCTCAGGGACGGCCCCGGGCTGGAGTTCGAGCAGCTCATCGATCTGTGCGGTCTGGACATGCAGGGCTACGGCGATGGACGCTGGAACGGCCCGCGCTTCGCGGTGGCGGTTCAGTTGCTGTCGGTCAGACGCAACGCACGCCTGCGCATCAGGATCCACGCCGACGCTGACGACTTCCCTGCGGTCGACTCCGTCGTGGACGTCTGGGCCGGGGCGAACTGGTTCGAGCGCGAGGCCTTCGACATGTTCGGCATCGTGTTTCCCGGCCATCCTGACCTGCGGCGCCTGCTCACCGACTACGGTTTCGTGGGCCATCCGTTCCGCAAGGACTTTCCGATCTCGGGCTTCGTCGAGATGCGTTACGACCCGGACCAGCAGCGTGTGGTCTACCAGCCGGTCAGCATCGAGCCGCGCGAGATCGTGCCGCGCGTCGTGCGCGAGGATCACTACGGAGACTCGGGACGATGAGCCGAGCAGCACCCCGTGCATCGGAAGCTCAGGTCACGTTGCCAGGAGCCATGCATGGCTGAGATCCGCAACTTCACCATGAACTTCGGGCCGCAACACCCTGCGGCGCACGGAGTGTTGCGCCTCGTGCTCGAACTCGACGGCGAGGTAATCCAGCGTGCGGATCCGCACATCGGATTGTTGCATCGTGGCACCGAGAAGCTGGCCGAGCAGAAGATGTTCATCCAGAGCGTGCCCTACATGGACCGGCTCGATTACGTGTCCATGATGTGCAACGAGCACGCCTACGTCATGGCCATCGAGAAGCTGCTGGGCATCGAGGTGCCGCTGCGTGCCCGCTACATCCGTGTGATGTTCGACGAAATCACGCGTGTGCTGAACCACCTCCTGTGGCTGGGTGCGCATGGGCTGGACATCGGCGCGATGACGGTCTTCCTCTACTGCTTCCGCGAGCGTGAGGACCTCATGGACCTCTATGAGGCGGTGTCCGGGGCGCGCATGCATGCGGCCTACTACCGGCCGGGGGGCGTGTATCGCGACCTGCCCGACCGGATGCCGCAGTACGAGGTGTCGCCACTGCGCACCGCCGAGGATGTCCGGCGCCTGAACGAGAATCGCCAGGGCTCGATGCTCGACTACATCGAGGACTTCACCCGCCGCTTCCCGGCGCTGGTCGACGAATACGAGACCCTGCTGACCGACAACCGCATCTGGAAGCAGCGCACTGTCGGCATCGGTGTCGTCACGCCCGAGCGCGCCCTGCAGCTCGGGTTCACCGGACCGATGCTGCGTGGTTCGGGCATCGCGTGGGACCTTCGCAAGAAGCAGCCCTACGAGGTCTACGACCTCATGGATTTCGACATTCCCGTCGGGGTCAATGGCGACTGCTACGACCGCTATCTGGTACGGATGGAGGAGATGCGGCAGTCGAATGGCATCATCCGGCAGTGCGTGCAGTGGCTGCGCGCCAACCCTGGACCGGTGATCGTCGACAACCACAAGGTGGCGCCGCCTTCGAGGCTGGACATGAAGTCCAACATGGAAGAGCTGATCCACCACTTCAAGCTCTTCACCGAAGGCATGCACGTGCCGGAAGGCGAGTGCTACGCCGCGGTGGAGGCTCCCAAGGGCGAGTTCGGCATCTACCTGGTGTCCGACGGCGCGAACAAGCCTTTCCGCCTCAAGATCCGTGCGCCGGGCTTCGCCCACCTGTCGGCCATGGACGAGATGGCCAGGGGCCACATGATCGCCGATGCCGTGGCCATCATCGGCACCATGGACATCGTTTTCGGAGAAGTGGACCGATGAGCGCCGGCGTCAGCCTGTCCGAGCAAGCGCGCGTGCGGATCGATCGCGAGATCGCCAAGTACCCGTCCGACCAGCGCCAGTCCGCCGTGATGGCCGCCCTGGCCATCGTGCAGCAGGAAAATGGCCACCTGACCAATCCGCTGATGGACGCGGTCGCCGTCTACCTCGGCATGCCCGCGATCGCGGTCTACGAGGTGGCGACGTTCTACACCATGTACGACCTCTCTCCGGTCGGTCGCCACAAGCTGTGCATCTGCACCAACCTGCCGTGTGCCCTGTCGGGTGCCAACGAGGCGGCGGAGCACCTCAAGAAGCGTCTGGGCATCGGCTGGAACGGCACCACCGCCGACGGGCAGTTCACCCTCAAGGAGGGGGAGTGTTTCGGCGCCTGCGGCGACGCGCCGGTGATCCTGCACAACAACCGAGAGATGCTTGTCGGCATGACGCCCGCCAAGCTCGACGAGCTCCTGGCCGAGTTGGCGAAATGAAGACATCCCATCCCCCGTTTCCGGTCGACAGCTACGGCCCCGACGCGCTCATCCTCAAGGGGCTGGACGGCACCAACTGGCGATTGAAGGACTACGAAGCGCGCGGCGGCTACCAGGCTCTGCGCCGCATCCTGGCCGAGAACATCCCGCCGGCGGCGGTGATCGACGAGTTGAAGAAGTCCGGCCTGCGCGGTCGCGGCGGTGCCGGCTTCCCGACGGGTCTGAAGTGGAGTTTCATGCCCAAGGGCTACACAGGGCAGAAATACCTGGTGTGCAACTCCGACGAGGGCGAGCCGGGGACCTTCAAGGATCGCGACATCCTGCGCTACAACCCTCACACCGTGATCGAGGGCATGGCGATCGGTGCCTACGCCATGGGGATCACCGTGGGGTACAACTACATCCACGGCGAGATCTGGCAGGGGTACGAACGTTTCGAGGAGGCGCTCGAGGAGGCGCGTGCCGCCGGCTGCCTCGGCGAGCGTATCCTGGGCTCGGATTTCAGCTTCCAGCTGCATGCCCACCACGGTTACGGCGCCTACATCTGCGGCGAGGAGACGGCGCTGCTCGAGTCGCTCGAGGGCAAGAAGGGCCAGCCGCGCTTCAAGCCGCCATTCCCCGCCGGCTTCGGGCTCTACGGAAAGCCTACCACCATCAACAACACCGAGACCTTCGCCGCGGTACCCTGGATCATCGCCAACGGTGGAGAGGCGTTCCTCGCGCTCGGCAAGCCCAACAACGGTGGCACCAAGATTTTCTCGGTGTCGGGAGATGTCGAGCGGCCGGGCAACTACGAGGTACGCCTCGGCACGCCGTTCGCGAAACTGCTCGAGATGGCGGGTGGAATGCGCGGCGGCCGCCCGCTCAAGGCCTGCATCCCCGGCGGTTCGTCCATGCCGGTGCTGCCGGGTCACATCATGATGGAGACCGACATGGACTATGACTCCATCGCCAAGGCGGGTTCGATGCTGGGCTCCGGGGCCGTGATCATCATGAACGACACGCGCTGCATGGTGCGCTGCCTGGAGCGGCTGTCCTACTTTTACCACGAGGAGTCCTGCGGCCAGTGCACGCCGTGCCGCGAGGGCACGGGCTGGCTGTACCGCATGGTCCACCGCATCGAGCACGGCCAGGGGCGTTCCGAGGATCTCGACATGCTCAACGCCGTCGCCGACAACATTCAGGGTCGCACCATCTGCGCTCTCGGTGATGCGGCCGCCATGCCGGTACGGGCGTTCATCAAGCACTTCCGCGACGAGTTCCAGCACCACATCGACCACAAGTCGTGCCTGGTGGGCGGACTCGCCCGGGCCGCCTGAAGGAAGGGCGCATGAGCGAACCGAAGATGATCAACCTCGAGGTGGACGGCAGGCCGGTCCAGGTCTCCGAGGGCAGCATGATCATGGCCGCGACCAACAGTCTCGGCGTGTACGTGCCGCATTTCTGCTGGCACAAGAAGCTCTCCATCGCCGCCAACTGTCGAATGTGCCTGGTGCAGGTCGAGAAGGCGCCCAAGCCCCTGCCCGCCTGTGCCACGCCGGTGGCCGAGGGCATGAAGGTGTTCACCCATTCCGAGGCCGCGATCAAGGCCCAGAAAGGGGTGATGGAGTTCCTCCTCATCAACCACCCGCTGGACTGCCCGATCTGCGACCAGGGGGGCGAGTGCCAGTTGCAGGACCTCGCCGTGGGCTACGGTGGTTCCGCCTCCCGCTTCGGCGAGGCCAAGCGTGTCGTGCCATCCAAGGACATCGGTCCGCTGGTGGCGGCGGAAGAGATGTCGCGCTGCATCCACTGCACGCGCTGTGTGCGCTTCGGCCAGGAGATCGCCGGCGTCATGGAACTCGGCATGGCCGGGCGCGGTGAGCACTCTGAAATTCTCTCCTTCGTCGGACGCACCATCGA
>JBILUV010000287.1:0-4345 GCA_044370825.1 Burkholderiales bacterium
CTGCTCTTCGGTGTCCGCGTCCAGTGTCTCCAAGATCGCCTCGCCGTTCGATGATCGCCGCCGCGGGCACCAGGCCCGCGATCATTTGTCCCGATTATGCGGCAAGCCCGCCACCACGGGGAATCCCGCTTTCAGACCGTTCCTCCGACGGTCAACCCGTCCACCCGCAGTGTCGGCTGCCCGACCCCGACAGGTACGCTCTGGCCGTCCTTGCCACAGGTGCCCACACCAGGATCCAGTCGCATGTCGTTCCCGATCATGCTTACGCGCTTGAGTACGTCCGGCCCGCTGCCGATCAGCGTTGCCCCCTTGACCGGGCAGGTGATGCGCCCGTCCTCGATCATGAAGGCCTCGGCGGCGCTGAAGACGAACTTTCCGCTGACGATGTCGACCTGGCCACCACCGAAGTTGGCTGCATACAGCCCGTGCTTGACTGAACGGATGATCTCCTCGGGGTCGCGCTCTCCGTCGAGCATGCAGGTGTTGGTCATCCGCGGCATCGGAATGTGGGCGAAGGACTCCCTGCGCCCGTTGCCCGTGGGGGGCATGCCCATCAGACGGGCGTTGAGACTGTCCTGGAGGTAGGCCCTGAGGATGCCATCCTCGATGAGCACGGTGCGACCGGTCGGATTGCCCTCGTCGTCCACGTTCAGCGAGCCGCGACGCCTGGGCAGGGTGCCGTCGTCGACGACAGTGACGCCGGGCGCACCGACGCGCTCCCCGATCCGGCCGCTGAAGGCCGAGGTCCCCTTGCGGTTGAAATCCCCCTCCAGGCCGTGGCCGATGGCTTCGTGCAACAGGATGCCGGGCCACCCGGCACCCAGCACCACCGTCATCGTTCCGGCCGGCGCCGGCCGGGCCTCGAGATTGACCAGGGCCTGATCCACAGCCTTGCGCGCGTACTCACGCAGCACCTCATCCTCGAAGTAGCCGAAATCGAAGCGGCCCCCGCCTCCCGCGGAGCCCTGTTCCCTGCGGCCGTCCTGCTCGACGATCACCTGCAGCGACAGGCGCACCAGAGGCCGTACATCGGCGCTCACCCGGCCGTCGCTGCGCGCGATCAGCACCACCTCGTACTCGCCCGCCAGACCGGCGATGACCTGGGTCACACGCGGATCCGCCGCGCGCGCATGAGCCTCGAGCCGCTCCAGCATGGCCACCTTGGCTTCCTCGCCAAGACTGCGCAAAGGATCGACCGGCTCGTACAGCCCGTGCCCGGATCCGGCCCGCAGCAATGGCGCCACACCCTGCCCGCCCTGGCGCGCGATCGCGCGGGTGGCGCGGGCAGCCCCCTGCAGCGCCCCCAGGCTGATGTCGTCGGAATAGGCGAAGGCGGTCTTGTCTCCGGTCACCACCCGGACCCCCACCCCCTCGTCGATACTGAAGCTGCCGGACTTCACACGCCCTTCTTCCAGACTCCAGCCTTCGCTGCGGGTGTACTGAAAATACAGGTCGGCGTAATCGGCATCGTGGCTCATGATGTCGCCGAACACGCCGGACAGGCTCGCAAGGTCCAGCCCGTAGGGCGTGAGCAGGACGCCGCTGGCGACGTCCAGGTGCCCGGCCGACGTCTGGCCGGCGAGGGGATTGACTGCTTCAACGCTCATCGTGTCCTCATCGCCGGCCGAGCCGGCATTGGGTTGTGGAATTCGGGGCGCCACGTGCCGCGGGCGCCGATGCACGCCACGGTCACGCCGCTGCGGATACGTCGCCCGGAGTCGTGCGATGGCCGGCAGACGCCGCTCATGTCACCCGCGGGGCCACGCGATGCGCCGATGCTGCAGCGCGGGCAATGCCTGTCGGACCCGCGCCACCTCGGAGAGTTTCAGCTCAGCAAGCACGATACCCGGTCCGGTTTCGCGCTGTCCGAGGATGCCCCCCCAGGGATCGACGATCATGCTGAACCCGTGGGTCCGGCGCCCACTGGGATGCACCCCGCCCTGGGCGGGCGCGATCACGTAGGCCTGATTCTCGATCGCGCGGGCGCGCAGCAGGCTCTCCCAGTGCGCCCCCCCGGTGACGTCGGCGAAGGCCGAGGGCACCGCAATCAACTCGACCGCTCCCATCGCCCGGTACAACTCCGGGAAGCGCACGTCGTAGCAGATGGACAGGCCGACCCGCCCCAGTGGCGTGGGCACGGTGCAGACCGTGTCACCCGGCGTGATGGTCCTGGACTCGGAGAAGCTCTGTCCCGCCAGGTCCAGGCCGAAGAGGTGGATCTTGTCGTAGCGCGCCGCCACTTCACCCGCCGGTGACAGCAGCAGACAGCTGTTGTAGACCTTGCCCGCCACGGGCGAGCGCAGTGGTATCGAACCGCCCACCAGCCAGACGCCGTGCTCACGGGCGGCCGCCGCGAGGAAAGACTGGATCGGGCCGTCGCCTGGCACTTCTGCCGCATCCACCTTGTCGGTGTCACGCAACCCCATGATGGCGAAGTACTCGGGCAGCGCCACCAGGCGCGCGCCCGCGGCCGCAGCCTCGCGAATGAGTGCACCGACGTTGGCGAGATTGTCCTCGACGCGTGGGCCGGAAACGGTCTGTATGGCTGCAATGACGACTGGAGACTCGGACATCGCGTGCTGCGGGGCTGGCCCGCCGTGGCTCTCGATGCCGGAGGTTACCCGGTCGACGCCCGAAGCGACAGGTACCACGGCGCCAGGACGCGTGTCAGCGGGGACCCTGGACCGGTGCCGGTGCGACGCGCCGGCGCTTCTCCACCGTCGGATCGGCCCAGGTACCCGAGACGTGGTATTCGAAGCCGATGGCACGGTCCAGCGGGTTGTTCAGCGCCTTGCCAACGATGAACGCCACCAGGCCGACCACCGGATTGACCACCGCCGTGCCGAGCGCGATGCTGTCGCTCACCGAAGGAACGACGCGCACCTCGAGGTCCTGGGTCTCGTGCACCAGATCGAGCTCCCCCATCATGGCCACCTTCGCGCTCGGTCCGCTCATGCGCAGATCGGCGGTGCGCAGCAGCCCGCGCGTGATCGTGCTGTTGGCGATTACCTCGTCGAACGCGAAGCCCTGGCTGAAGACATCCTTGAAGTCGAGACTGACGCGACGCGGGAGGGCCTGGAGGCTCAGCACCGAGAACAGTTTGCCGATGCCTGGCTCGATCTGCAGGAAGCGGCCCTGGCGCGCCTCCAGCGACAAGCGCCCACTCATGCTTGCGACGTCCGGGCGGGCTGGCGAACCCTCCCATTCGAGCAGCCCCGCGACCCGCGCGTTACCGCCTGCGATGGCAGCCGGGCGCCCCAGCCGCACCAGCATGCGCCCGACGTCGCGCGCGTCCACCCGCACCGCCAACTGCGTAAGCGGCCTGCCGCGCTCCATCTGCCAGCTGCCCTCGGCCGAGATACGGCCATCCGGACTCTGCAGGTCGAGCTTGCGCAACTGCCATTTGGCGCCACTGGGCACCGCCTGGAGCGTGAGCGCACCGAGATCAAGGTCGCCAACGCGGATGGCACTGGCGGTGAGGTCGATCTCCGGCAGGTCCTGGCCCTGCAGACTTGCGGCGCCCGCTCCCGCAGGCCCCACTTCGGGCAGATGCAGGCGGGAGAACCTCCCCACCAGCCTGCCCCGTCCCTGGGGCGTCCAGTCGATGCTGCCAGCGGCCTCGCGCCCCGTGACCTCGGCGTGCCAGGCGTCCGCCGCGCCACGGGCCAAGAGCCTGACCTCGTGGAACTCCCGCCCCGCCAGCACCAGGGCGTCCATGCCGAGGTCGACCCGCACGGGCAGCGCCGCGCCGGCACCCGTCATCCCCGGATCGGAGCGCATCTGCATAACCACCGGAAGCCACTCGTCGACCAGGACACGCTCCAGACGTCCCTCCAGCACCACGCCGGAGGCTGGCGGCAGGCGCGCGGTCTCACCGAAGGCCAGGGTGGCGCGCTCCAGCCGCGGCGGGCCGCTGGCGGTGTCCAGGAGAAACGCCGCTGCCGCGCGACTGCCCAACCCCGCGTTGCCCACGACCTGTGCGTCACGCAACTGCGCCTGCACCCGCAGCGGCAGCGAGTCGGCCGCAGCCTTGCCCAGGGGCGCCGGCAGATCGATCGCGAGACCGTTAAGGTCACTGTCCACGGTCAGGTCGACCCGCCCTCCGCGCACGGCGGCCTGGGCCCGCCAGTCCGCCTCGCCGCGCACGAGTTCCAGCCAGGCCGGACGGTCAGGTTCAGGGACACGGGCTCCGACGAACCTGCCCCTGGCCTCGACCGAAAGCCCGCCGCCGGGCGGGGTGGTGATGCCGAAGCGCAGCGGTCCGCCGAGCAGTTCGGCTGTCCCGTTGGATACCCGCACCCCCTTGTCATTGAACTCCAGCAGCGCCTGCACCCTGGACAGGGGC
>JBILUV010000289.1:0-4308 GCA_044370825.1 Burkholderiales bacterium
CAGGCAGCGGCGGGCAGCCCGGCCAGGAAGTCCCGCAGCAGCCCCACCACGGCCTCGGGCTGCTCCTGCTGCACCCAGTGCCCGGCGCCGGGCAGCAGATGCGCGCCGGTCATGCGGGTGCAGCCCCTGCCCTGCATGGCCTCGAAGGCGCCGGGCTTCTGGTACACGCCCCAGTCCGAGGCGCCGGCGACGAACATCGCCGGCACGTCGATGCTGCAGCCCGAGAACAGGCTCAGACCCACCCCTGGCATGGGCTGGGTGCGGCAGCGGTACCACTGCAGCCCGCCCTGGAAGCCGGTGCGGCCGAACTCCTGGCTGTAGACCCGCAGTTCGTCCTCGGGCAGCCAGCGGCAGGCCGCCACCTGCTCGGGCGTGGGCATGTGCGGCGCGACCGTCTGCGCCATGTCCTGGTCGAGGTCCATGACGTAGTAGGTCGGCAGGATGGCGAGGTCCTCGGCGCTCCATGCACCCAGCGGATGCGGCCGGTTCTCGGCCCAGTCGGCACTCTTGACGTGGTAGTAGGCGCGCAGGAAGTCGTGCAGCCCCTGCGGGCAGTGGCGCATGTCGCCATCGGCCTCGCGCGTGGAGTAGTACCACTGGTAGTGCTTGCGCGGACGGGGCAGCGCCGCCAGGGCGGCGTGGACGTCCGGACTGGCCCGGCGCGATGCCGGGGGCGCGTCGGCAGTGCCGAAGGGCAGCTCGGGCACGCCGTCGAAGGGCGCGCTCATCAGCACCACAGCCCGGAACACGTCCGGGCGCACAAGCGCGCACCAGGCCGCCACCGGCGAACCGAAGTCGTGCCCCACCACCGCGGTGACCGAACGCAGCCCGAGCGCGCGCAACAGGCCCACCTGGTCGCGCACCAGGTTGAGCAGGTCGAAGGACGCAAGGTCGCCGTCGTAGCGTTCGTCCCAGCCCGTGGTGCGGCCGTAGCCGCGCTGGTCAGGGGCGATCACGCGGTAGCCGGCCTGTGCCAGCGGCAGCATCACCTTGCGCCAGCTCCAGGCCAGCTCGGGGAAACCGTGCAGCAGCAGCACCACCGGCCGGCCGGGCGATTCGAAGCCGGCCTCCAGCACGTGCATGCTCAGGCCGGTGCCGGTATCGACGTGGCGGGCGCGGATGCCCGGCGGCAGAGGCAGCGGCGGCAGTGCGGTGTCCATCGCGGCCTCCCTCACGTCAGGCCCAGGGTCTCGTCGACGCCGAGGTGCACGTTCATGCTCTGCACCGCGGCGCCCGAGGCGCCCTTGCCGAGGTTGTCCAGGCGGCCCACCAGCACCACCCGCTCGTCGTTGCCGAACACGAACAGGTCGACGCGATTGGTGCCGTTGCACCCCTGCACGTCGAAGAAGCCGCCGTCGGTGTTGGCAGCGTTGTCGAACGGCGCGACGCGGATGAAGGGCTCGCCCTCGTACCAGGCCGCCAGCGCATCGCGCAGGCCCTGCGGGCCCATCGGCGTGGCCAGCGCGGCGGGGTCGAGGTACACAGTCACCGCCAGCCCGGTGTGGAACGGCCCGACGATGGGCGTGAAGATGGGCGGGTGCAGCAGCCCGGTGTGGGTGCGCATCTCGGGCAGGTGCTTGTGCTGCAGCGCCAGCGCGTAGGGGCGCGGCGCGTTCAGGCTGCCACCCGCCTGCTCGTACTGCTCGATCATCTTCTTGCCGCCGCCCGAGTAGCCGGTGATGGAATTCGCCGCCAGCACCGCCGAGGGCGCGACGATGCCCTCGGCCACCAGCGGCTTCACCAGCAGGATGAAGGCCGAGGCGTGGCAGCCCGGGTTGGCGATGCGGCGCGTGGCCCGCAACCGCTCGCGCTGGCTGCGGTCGAGCTCCGGCAGTCCGAACACCCAGTGCGGGTCGATGCGGTGGGCGGTGGAGGCGTCGATGACGCAGGTGCGCGGGTTGTCCACCAGCGCCGCGGACTCGCGGGCAGCGTCGTCCGGCAGGCACAGGAAGGTGACGTCGGACGCGTTGATCAGCGCGCGGCGCGCCGCCACGTCCTTGCGCAGCGCGGGGTCGATGCGCAGCAGTTCGATGTCGCCGCGGCGGGCGAGGTACTCGTGGATGCGAAGGCCGGTGGTGCCTTCCAGTCCGTCGACGAAGACTTTGAAGCTCATGCGTGTGCCGGTCGGTGGTGGGTGGAGGGAAGCGCGCTCAGGTCTTGCGCCCGTAGCTCAGCAGCCCGGTCACGCCGCGCGGCGGATGGGCGCGCAGACCGGCCTCGTCGGGCTCGGTGCCCCAGCCCGGACGGTCGGGCAGGACGAGGTGGCCGTCGACGATCTCGGGCACGTGGGTGAACAGCTCGTGGTCCCAGCCGATGCGGTCGATGTCGGTCTCCATGATGCGAAGGTTCGGCACCGCGGCGCAGAAGTGCGCGTTCATCATGGTGCACAGGTGGCCGTAGAAGTTGTGCGGCGCGACGTTGACCTCGTGCGCCTCGGCCGCCGCGGCGATCTTCATCGACTGCCACACGCCATTCCAGGGCGTGTCGATGATGGCCACATCCAGCGCCTGCTCGCGGAAGTAGGGCATGAACTCCGCCAGCCCGAGCAGCGTCTCGCAGGAGCTGATCGGATGCGGGCTGCTGCGCCGGATGTGGCCCAGGGCCTCGGGGTTGTCCGAATCGATCTCGACCCAGAACAGGTCGAGGTGGGCGATGGCGCGCAGGATCTTCAGGTAGCCCTCGGTGCGGGCATTGAAGTTCAGGTCCAGCAGGATGTCCATGTCGGGGCCCGCGCCCTCGCGCAGGGCCTCGAGGTGGCGCACGATGTCGCGTAGCAGCGCCTTCTCGACGTTCATGCCAGGCTCGAAGGGCACCCCGAAGCCGGGCCGCCAGCCGCCCAGTACCCGGCCCTCGCCGTCGTAGCGGAACATGTTGGTCTTGAGCGCGCTGAAGCCCTTGTCGCGCGCCTCGCGGCCGATGGCCTTCACACCCGCGATGTCGGTGATGGCCGGCGTGTAATGCGTCGGGTGGTTGATGCGCCAGGTGGCGCAGTGCGACCAGTAGACGCGGATGCGGTCACGCACCCGTCCGCCCAGCAGCTCGTACACCGGCATGCCCAGGCCCTTGGCCTTGGCGTCCAGCAATGCGTTCTCGATGGCGCCCATGGCCAGGGCGACGATGCCGCCGGTGGCGGGCCGGGTGGCGGCGCGCAGGTCGGCGAAGATGCGCTCGTGGGCGTTGACGTCGTGCCCGACCACCCGCGCCGAGAGCCGCTCGATCACCGCGCCCACGCCCGGCGCACCGAAGCCCTCGTCGAACTCGCTCCAGCCGACGATGCCGCGGTCGGTGATCAGCTTGACGAAGTGGTAGTTGCGCCAGCCCGCGTCCGCCGCCAGCAATTCGATCTTCTCGACCTTCACGACTGCCCTCCCCTGCTTTGTTGTCCGATGCCCGCATTGTCACCCGGCGCTGGCGTTTCGAGGGCCATGCGCGACAGGGTGCGGTAGACCGCGCCGACGGCGTCGCGGTCCGAGCGCACCAGCCTCAGCTCCCTCACCCGCCACGCCAGCGGCGCGATGGCGCGCTCCACCATGGTCCGGCGGGCGCAGCGCACCAGAGTCACGTGCGGGGCGAAGCGCCGAGCCTCCAGCCGGAAGCCGCTCCCGCCCAGCCAGTCGGCGAGCCGGCGCTGCAACTCCAGCAGGGCCTCGGGTGGCGCCGACGGCGCAGCCCAGCCGATGCCGTTGTGGTCCCATGCGCCGAGCCGGTCCAGCACCAGGTCGAACGGCGGCACGCACACCCGCGCCGGGGGGTGCATCACCCGCTCCAGCGCCGCCGCCGGCACGTCGCCCAGGAAGGCCAGGGTGAGGTGGATCGACGCCGTCCGCGTCGCGCGTCCGTCCAGTTCGTGCGCCAGGCTCACGGCGTGGCGCGCCAGCGCCCGCGTGGCGGCCACCGACGGCCAGAGCGCGAAGAAGGCGCGCTGGCGCGGGCCTTCAGGCGTCGCCGCGTACGCCGGCATCCGGCGTGCGCAGCAGCAGGGCAACGGCCTCGGCGGCGATGCCCTCGCCGCGGCCGGTGAAGCCGAGTCGCTCCGTGGTCTTGGCCTTGACGTTCACCCGGTCCGGGGCGATGCCCAGATCGGCGGCGATGTTGGCCACCATGGCTGGAATGTGAGGCGCCATGCGCGGCGCCTGGGCGACGATGGTGGCGTCGACGTTGCCCACGGCGAAGCCCGCTGCCCGGACCTTCGAGGCCACCGCGCGCAGCAGGTCGCGGCTGTCGGCGCCGCGCCAGGCCGGGTCGGTATCGGGAAAATGCCGGCCGATGTCGCCCAGGGCTGCCGCGCCGAGCAAGGCGTCGCACAGC
>JBILUV010000063.1:0-15031 GCA_044370825.1 Burkholderiales bacterium
GCACCTCGGCAATCCCCTGACGCACCTTCTCGGGGGTCAGCAGGTTGATGCGGCCCAGTTCGTCGTCGGGCCCGAAGTCGCCCCAGGTGGAGCCTTCGGGGCGGCGTTTCCAGCGGTGATTCATGGCACGGCCTCGCAGTTGTGTCGGACGGCAGGCGCATTATCGCGGACGAAGCCTTCGCGCGATGCGGCCGGGTCGCGCCGGACCTTGGCCGGTCCCGGCGTGCCGGGTACCCGGCGATTGCCTGCACCTGCCCGCGCCTCGGCGGTGGCGCGCGGCCTCGCGGTCACCCGACTGCCCGCGGGTGCAGCGCCTGCCGGGAAATGCCAAACTCCGCCTCTTCGCCCTGCCGCTGGACGCCTCCATGGACACCGCTCTCTCCCACATCCGTGTGCTCGACCTGTCGCGCGTGCTCGCCGGCCCCTGGTGCAGCCAGAATCTCGCGGACCTCGGCGCCGAGGTGATCAAGGTCGAGCGGCCCGGCGCGGGCGACGACACCCGCACCTGGGGCCCGCCCTGGATGAAGGACGAGTCGGGTGCCGACACCCGCGAGGCGGCCTACTTCATGGCCGCCAACCGCGGCAAGAAATCGATCACCGTCGACCTGTCGCGCCCGGAGGGCCAGGACCTCGTACGCGAGCTGGCCTGCCGCAGCGACATCCTGCTCGAGAACTACAAGCTCGGCGGTCTTGCCCAGTACGGGCTCGATTACGCCACCCTCTCGGAGCTCAACCCGCGGCTGATCTACTGCTCCATCACCGGCTTCGGTCAGACCGGCCCGTACTCCCCACGCGCGGGCTACGACTTCATCCTTCAGGGCATGGGCGGGCTGATGAGCGTCACCGGCGAGCGCGACGACCGGCCCGGCGGCGGACCGCAGAAGGTCGGCGTCGCCGTGGCCGACCTGTTCACCGGCATGTACGCCACCGTGGCCGTGCTGGGCGCCCTGGCCTGGCGCGAGCGCAGCGGCCGGGGGCAGTATATCGACATGGCCCTGCTCGACACGCAGGTGGCGATGATGGCCAACATGGGCATGAACTACCTGGCCACGGGGAAGCCCCCCGGACGCTCCGGCAACGCGCATCCGAACATCGTCCCGTATCAGGTGTTCGCCGCCTCCGACGGGGAGATCATCCTCGCCACCGGCAATGACGGGCAGTTCGCGCGATTCTGCGAAGTGGCGGGTCATCCCGAACTGGCGCGCGATGAGCGCTTCGCCCGCAACCCGGACCGGGTGCGTCACCGCGAGGTGCTGGTCCCCATCCTGGCCGACATCATCGCCCGGCACCCCAAGCAGTGGTGGTCGGATGCCCTGGAGGAGGTCGGCGTGCCTTGCGGTGCGATCAACGACCTGGCCCAGGTGTTCGCGGACCCGCAGGTCCGGCATCGCGGGATGAAGGTCGAACTGCCCCACCCCACCGCTGGCACCGTGCCCCTGATCGGCAGCCCGATGCGTCTTTCGGAAACCCCGGTGCAATACCGCAGCGCCCCGCCGACGCTGGGACAACACACCGACGAGGTGCTGCGCGAGGTGCTCGGCATGAACACGGCAGCCGTGCAGACCCTGCGCGACCAGGGAGTGCTCTGAGATGGAGTCTGCGGCAAGGCGCGGGCTGTCCCGCCCCGCCTGGGCCCTGCTGGCCCTCTACGCCGCGGCAGTGGTCCATGCCTACGCCAACCTGCTGGCCAGCCACCGCATCTATTTCTGGCATGTGGCGCTGTTCGCCCTGTCCGGCCTGCTGTTCGCCTTCCCGAGGCTGATCCGGCCTCGCGGCGCCATCGTGGCCCGGCCGGCGCACTTCATCGTGGTCGGCGTGATCTGGAGCAGCTTCGTGGCCATGCCACTGGCCACCCTGCTGCGCGGCGAGGGCACGGCCAACATCTTCGTCACCAACCTGGTCTGGCTGGGGGGCTGTGCCGCGCTCACGGGCGTCTGGGCCTGGCTGATGCGCTGGCGCGCCTGGCACCCGCTGACCCTGTTCATGGTGATCGGATGCATCGCATTCGCCGAGCCGGGGATGGCGCTGCTGCGGCTGATGGCCGCCGGGGAATGGCGCGATGCGGCCATGTTGTTCCCGGTGCTGCACGCCACCCACGCCGCCCTGCTCGCGCCGGTCGCCGCCGCCTACCGGCGATCCTTCATCGGCTCGGCCACTCCTTCCGCGGCGCCGGCCGCCATCGTGGTCGCCATCATCGCGAGTGGCGCCGCCTTCCTGCTGGCGAGCCTCGCCTGGTTGCAGCTGATGCGTTTGGTTCTGGGCGCGATGATGCGCTGAAGCAGACGAAGACATCGGCAGGAACACGCCCGCACGCGGCACTGCGACGGGTGCGCGTGATGCGCCATCCCACCGGGCCGCCCGCCGAAAAAAAACCGGGCACTCGCCCGGTTCTTTCAACGCCCGATGACGGACGCACCGCAGGTCACCGACACCGATCAGACACAGCGTCCGCCGTCGACCTCGATGCAGGTCCCGGTGATGAACTCGGCCTCGTCGGAGGCCAGCCACAAGGCCGTGTTGGCGATATCGGAAGGCTGGGCCAGCCGGCCGAGCGGCACCGTGGCGATGAACTTGGCCCGCATCTCCGGGGTATCCGAACCCATGAAATCCTTCAGCAGCGGGGTATCGCCCGCGACCGGATTGATGATGCAGACGCGGATCTTCTTCGGGGCGAGTTCCACCGCCATGGAGCGGCTGGTCATGATGGCGGCGCCCTTGGAGCCGTTGTACCAGGTCAGGCCGGGCCGGGGCCGGACGCCCGCCGTGGAGGCAATGTTGACGAACACGCCGCCACCGGCCTTCTCGAACACGGGCACGCAGTGCCTGGCGCTGTGGAACAGGCTCTTGACGTTGACCGCATAGATGCGGTCGAACAGCTCCTCGCTGACGTCGAGCATGGGCTGGTTGCGATGCGTCGTCCCGGCGTTGTTGATGACCGTGGTGAGCCCGCCGAAGACATCCAGCGTCGCCTTCACCAGCGTGGCCCAATCCGCGTCCTTGGAGACATCCGCGTGCTGGTAGGCGGCCTGGCCACCCGCAGCGGTGATCTCCGACACAACCCGCCGGCCGCCTTCGTCGTTGATGTCAGCCACCATCACCTGACAGCCTTCCTGGGCGAACCGCTTGGCGGTGCCCTCCCCGAAGCCGGAACCTCCGCCGGTGACGATGGCTGTCTTGCCCTTCAACCTCATGTGCTTCTCCTTGTTTCCATGCCTCAACGGCAGACCGTCTGCGTCGCCGAGGGATCGAGGCTCTTGTTGCCGACGGTCTCCAGCGGTACCTCATGCCGGACCGCGGTGATCTCTGCCACGATGGCGACGGCGATCTCCGGAGGCGTCTTGCTGCCGATGCGCAGGCCGACGGGCCCGTGCAGCCGGTCGAGTTCTCCCCCGGAGAGGTCGAACTGCGCCAGTCGTTCGCGCCGCTTCTGTGTGTTGAGCCGCGAGCCCAGGGCGCCAACGTAAAAGGCCGGCGACTTCAGCGCCTCGATGAGGGCCATGTCGTCGAGCTTGGGATCGTGGGTCACGGCCACCACGGCGCTGTGGATGTCCAGGTTGAGTGCGTTGACAACGTCGTCGGGCATCTCGCGCGTGAGCGTCGTCCCGGGCACATCCCAGGTCACGGCGTACTCCTCACGCGGGTCGCAGACGATCACTTCGTAATCCAGAGCCTGCGCCATCATGGCGACGTACTTCGACAACTGACCTGCGCCGATGATCAGGACCCGCCAGCGCGGGCCGTGGATCATGGTGAGTCGGTTGCCATCGAAGCTCATGACATCGGCCCGTGTGGCCGGGCTCAGTGTGGCCTCCCCCGAGGCCATGTCGAGATGCCGCGCCACGAGCTCATGGCGGTCGATGCTGTCGAGCACACCCTGGACACTGGCGAGGTTGTGCACAGGCTCCAGCACCAGCTGCAGCCGCCCGCCACAGGGAAGCCCGTAGCGCTGCGCGTCCTCCTTGCTGATGCCGTACAGGGTGACCTCGGGCCGGTCGGCGGCGAGAGACTTCTGCCGCACCTTGTCGATGAGATCGTCCTCGACGCAGCCACCGGAGACCGACCCCGCGACCAGACCATCGCCACGGACCGCGAGCATCGCGCCAGGCGGCCGTGGTGACGACCCCCAGGTCTCGGTGACGGTGGCGAGCACAACGCGATGCCCCGCCGCCAACCAGGCGGCTGCGCTCTTCAGTACCTGCAGGTCTACGCTGTCCATGTCTGGCAATACCCGAACGTATACATCGGTGAAGGATGCCCTAAAAGTAAAACGGCCTCAACGCCCTCCGCCCGGAGGCGGAGGGGTTGAGGCCGACGAGGGACCGAGGCCCGCTCGATGTGCCTGTGAGCTTAGACGCTCTCGGGCTTCATCGTCATGCGCGGATCGGCGTAGATCTTGATGTTCTCAGGCGTGAAAGGCATGCGACGGACACGGATGCCGGTGGCTGCGAAGATCGCGTTGCCGACAGCCGCACCAACCACCGCCGTGGCCGGCTCGCCCAAACCACCGGGCGGCTGATCCTTGGCGGCAGGCAGCCAGTTCAGGGCGATCGTCTTCGGGGCTTCGTTCATGCGAACGACACGGTAGCCATCGAAGTTGGTCTGCTCGACACCACCGTTCTTCACAGTGATCTCGCCCATGAGCGCAGCGCTCAGACCGAAGATCGTGCAGCTTTCCATCTGGGCAGCGGCCTGATCGGGGTGGACGAGAGGACCGGCGTCGGTCACATAGGTGACCTTGTCAACCGTCACGTCGTAGTTCTTGCTCACGGTGACTTCGGCGACGCAGGCCATCACGGTGTTGTAGCCTTCCATCACGGCCACACCCTGACCACGGCCGGCCGGCAACTTGGCACCCCAGCCGGCCTTGCCACGAACGCCTTCCAGAACAGCCTTCATCCGGCCGCCGACGGCGACACCGGCGGACAGACCCGACCACTTGTGCTTCTCGCCCTGGTACTCCAGGTTGTCGATGCGGTACTGAATCGGATCCTTGCCCACGGCGTGAGCCACTTCGTCGATGAAACCTTCCACGACGTAGCAGTTCAGGTTGTGGGACACACCCCGCCAATATCCCACCTGGACGCCCGTGTCGTGCATCTGGTAGGTCAGCTTGTGATTGGCCACTGCATACGGGAAGTTGTCGATCGCCTCGAGCGAGAACGGGTCGATGCCATCCTTCACGATGCTGGGGAACAGACGCGAAGAGATCGAGGGGCTGGTGCCGTGATAGCGGTACGCCACCGGCTTGCCCGCACCATCCACACCCATCGAGACCTTGTAGAGACCGGCCGGACGGTAGGAGTCGTGCGTCATGTCGTCTTCACGGCTCCACACCATCTTGACGGGGGCGCCCACGGCCTTGGAGATCTCGGCCGCATCGATGGTGTAGTCGACTTCCACGCGACGGCCGAAGCCACCGCCCAGGAAGGTGGTGATGACATTGATCTGCTCGGGCTTGAGGCCCGTGGCACCGGCCACCACGAACGGCACCAGCTGCTGGAACTGGGTCGGAGTGATGATGGTGGCGCCGTCGGCGCGAACGTCTGCCACGGTGTTCTGCGGCTCCATCGGCGAGTGCGACTGGAAGGGCATCTCGTAGGTCGCCGAGAACACGCGCTTGGCGCCCTTCATGGCGCCGTCGGCGTCACCTGCCTCGCGGAACACCGCGCCGTCCTGCTGGGAGGCTTCCTTCAGGCCCGCCCAGATCTTGCGCATGTCGTTGGTGGCGTTGGGGCCTTCGTCCCAGGTGATCTCGAGGAGATCCTTCGCTTTCTTGGCCTGCCAGTAGGAATCGGCGACAACCGCTACGCCACGGCTGTACTGCACCACGGCCTTGACGCCGGGCATCGCCTTCGCGCGGGTGTCGTCGAAGCTGCCGACCTTGCCACCGATCATGGGGGGCATGGAGACCGCGGCGTAAAGCATGTTGGGCACGCGCACGTCGATACCGAAGGTGGCCGTGCCGGCAACCTTGGCGGGCGTGTCCAGACGCTTCTGCTTGGCATTGCCGACCTGCTTGAACTCGGAAACAGGCTTCAGCGGAACTTCCTTCGGCACTTCCAGCTTGGAAGCGGCTTCGGCCAGTTGGCCGTAGGTGGCACGCTTTCCACCGGGGCCGGTCACGGCACCACCGGCTGCCTTGCAGGCACCGACGTCCACGCCCCACTGCTGGGCAGCGGCTGCGGTGAGCATCATGCGGGCGGAGGCACCCGCCTTGCGCAGCTTCTCCCAGCCGTCACGGACGGAGGTCGAACCACCGGTGATCTGGCCACCGAGAAGGGCGTTGATGTAGGCCTCGGCGGGGGGAGCGAACTCCACCTTCACCTTGTTGATGTCGACCTCCAGTTCCTCGGCGACGAGCAGGGGCATGGAGGTGTAGACGTCCTGGCCCATCTCGGAGCGGGCGCACATGATCGTGACGCTGTTGTCCGTGCCGATCTTGACCCAGGCGTTGGGGGAATGCGTGGCGGCCTGGGCGATGGCAGCTTTGGAGCCCAGGGGCAGGTAGAAGCCCAGCGCGAGGCCACCGCTGACGGCAGCGGAAACCTTGAGAAAGTCGCGACGAGCCGGCATGTTCGTGTTTTCCATGGTCTATGCCTCCTCGATTAAGCCTTGGCCGCCGCCTTGATGGCAGCGCGGATCCGGGGGTAGGTACCACAACGGCAGATGTTCCCGGACATCCATGCGTCGATATCGGCGTCGTTGGGGTTCTTGTTGTTGGACAGCAGCGCGGCGGCCTGCATCATCTGGCCGGGCTGGCAATAACCGCACTGCGGCACATCGACTGCCACCCAGGCCTTCTTGACCGGATGGTTGGCCGCGAGACCCTCGATGGTGGTGACTTTCTGTCCGGCAACGGTGCCGACAGGGGTCTGGCAGGAACGCACGGCCTGGCCGTTCAGGTGCACGGTACAGGCGCCGCAGAGCGCCTTGCCGCAACCAAACTTGGTGCCAGTCATGCCCAAGGTGTCGCGCAGGACCCAGAGGAGCGGGGTGTCGGGTGCGACTTCCGCGCTCGCCTGTTTCCCGTTCAGGTTAAAAGAGATCGCCATTGTGAACTCCCCCTTACGGTACGAGTGAGATTAGTTGAAATACTTCGACGTCCTACTATCACAGATTGCAAGACGGGCGGACGTTACACCAACCGCCCCCCCCTTTCAACTCTTTCCGCAGAGCCAGAAAGCGTTGAAAAGCTTTATGTTTTTCGCGATACAGCGAGAGAATCCGGCTTTGTCCAAGCTGCCGTCCGGAAGCGCTGGACGATGGTCTGGCCAATCAGCGACTTGCGGTGATGCTGCAAAGCAACATTCGTGGTTAGACAAAACTCTTTTCCGAGATCGATCCGGCAGGCTCAGTACCTGCCCCCGCCCTCCCCCAGGGCCGGGACAGGCGGGACACGGTGCTCCCTGGAGCGCGAGGCCGCAAGTCAGCGGTGCGCGTGACGGCGCAACTCCAGTTTGGCGAGCTGGTTGCGGTGCACCTCGTCCGGCCCGTCGGCGAGACGCAGGGTCCGGTTCCAGGCGTACATCCAGGCAAGCGGGAAGTCGCCGCATACCCCGCCACCCCCGTGGGCCTGGATTGCCCAATCGATGATCTGCTGGGCCATGTTGGGCGCCACGATCTTGATCATGGCGATCTGTGCGCGGGCGGCCTTGTTGCCCACCGTGTCCATCATGTGGGCAGCCTGCAGGGTCAGGAGTCTGGCCTGCTCGATCATGCAGCGCGACTCCGCGATGCGCTCGTGCCAGACGGTCTGCTCCGACACCGGCTTGCCGAACGCGACGCGCGAGGCGGTGCGCTTGCACATCAGTTCCAGCGCACGCTCGGCCTGCCCGATGATGCGCATGCAGTGGTGGATGCGCCCGGGTCCGAGGCGCCCCTGGGCGATCTCGAAGCCCCTGCCCTCGCCCAGCAGCATGTTGCTGGCTGGTACGCGCACGTTGTCCAGCAGCACCTCCATGTGGCCATGGGGGGCATCGTCATAGCCGAACACGCTGAGCGGCCGCAGCACCGTGTAGCCTTTGGCGTTCGAGGGAACCAGGATCATCGACTGCTGGCTGTGCCGGTCCGGGTTGTCAGGATCCGACTTGCCCATGACGATGTTGATGCGGCAGCGCGGGTCACCGGCGCCGGAGGACCACCACTTGCGGCCGTTGATCACGTACTCGTCGCCATCCCGGCGGATGCTGCACTGGATGTTGGTGGCGTCGGAGGACGCAACCTCGGGCTCGGTCATGAGGAAGGCCGAGCGGATCTCGCCCGCCAGCAGCGGCTCGAGCCACTGTTTCTGCTGCGTCGGCGTACCGTAGCGCAGCAGCACCTCCATGTTGCCGGTGTCGGGAGCCGAGCAGTTGAACACCTCCGGCGCCCAGGTGATTCGCCCCATGATCTCGCACAGCGGGGCGTACTCGAGGTTGGTGAGTTCACCGCCGTGGTCCTTCGGACGCCACAGGTTCCACAGGCCGGCCGCACGTGCCTTGGCCTTGAGATCCTCGATGATCCGGGTCGGGACCCAGGCGTCGCCCTTGCGACGATTCTCCTCGATCTCCTCGTAGAAGCGTTGCTCGTTGGGGACGATGTGCTGGTCCATGAAGGCCGAGACCCTGGCCTGCATTTCCTTCACCTTGGGTGAGAATTCGAATTCCATTGCAGCCTTCCCTGTTCGTTGCCGGATGTCGATTGTAGCCCGCTGGGGCTACCTTCAGGCTGTCAGGCCGACACGTCGCGGCCCTCGAGCCTCGCCACCGCATCGCGCAGAAAGTCCGGTACCGGTGCCGAGCGCCGGGTCTGCGGATCGGCGTTGACGTACACCACCTCGCCACTGACCAGATGGTCTTCACCCCGCCAGATCTCGAGGGCGAAGGGCATGCTCGAGCGGCCGATGCGGGCCACGCGCACGCAGACGTCGATCTCGTCGTCGTACTCGGCCGAGCGGTGGTAATCGATGACCGAGCGCACCACGAACAGGTCGCTGCCATGCTCCAGCAACCCTGCGGGGTAGGCCACACCCGCCGCCCGCCAGTACTCGGTGATGCCGACGTCGAAATACAGCAGGTAGTTGCCGTTGAAGACGATGCCCTGACGGTCCACCTCGGCCCAGCGCACCCTGAGGCGATGGGCAAAACGAAAATCGCTGCGTGCCACGCGACACCTCCCTTTCCGAAGAAGCCGCGAGCATACCCAAGCCCGGCCGCCGCGTTTCCCCCAGGAATGACCCTGTGGTTCAATCGGGGCATGGCGCGCGCCGCGCCGACGCCCCTCCGGAGTCCGCTGCATGTCCGCTACCCTGCCCACACTGTTCGTGTCCCACGGCGCGCCAACCTGGGCCCTTGAGCCCGGGCGCGCCGGCGCCCGGCTCGCGGAACTGGCGGCGCGTCTGCCCCGCCCGCGCGCCATCCTGATGGTGTCGGCCCACTGGGAGACGGACCGGCCGTGCGTGTCGGGAGCCCGCGCACCCCAGACCATCCACGACTTCTTCGGCTTTCCACGCGCGCTGCACTCGCTGCGCTATGGTGCACCCGGCGCACCGGCGCTGGCCGAGCGGGTCGCCGACTGCCTGGGCCGCTCGGGAATGCCCACTCGCATCGAAACGCACCGTGGCCTGGACCACGGTGCCTGGGTCCCGCTGATGCACCTGTACCCGGCAGCCGACATCCCGGTTACGCAGTTGTCGATCATGGTGTCCGGCGGACCGGATCGCCACTGGGCGATGGGGCGTGCACTGGCGCCGTTGCGCGACGAGGGAGTGCTGATCATCGGCTCGGGCGGCGTCACGCACAACCTGCGGGAGTTTCGCCGGGTTCCCGAGGATTCCGCCGAGGAGCCCTACATCGCCGAGTTCCGCGAATGGGTTGCCGCGCACCTCGACGCTGCGGATCATGAAGCGCTGCGCGCCTACCGATCGCGCGCGCCGCATGCGGTACGGGCGCATCCGACGGAGGAGCATTTCCTGCCGCTGTTCGTGGCCCTGGGGGCGGCTGCGGACGGGGGCCGGCACGAGCGGCTGCATTCCGGGGTCGGCTACGGCGTGATCGGCATGGACAGCTATCTGTTCGCCGCCGAGAGCCTGGACCCTGCTGCATGAAGGACCCCGCCGGCCTGTCGCTGATCGCCACCCTGAGCCCGGACGAAGTCGCAGGCCTGGCCTACGAATGGCTGGCACCATCGGAACCGCTCCAGGGTCCCGCTCCGCTGCTGCTGTTGCTGCACGGCGCCGGCAGCAATGAGCACGATCTGCTTGGCCTGACGCCCTATCTCGACGGCCGCTGCATGATGGCCTCGGTACGGGCGCCCTTCCCGAGCGGCGCTGGCGCCTACACGTGGTATCGGACCTCCCATACCGCATCCGGCCCGATGATCGACGAGGAGCAGGAGGACGCGAGCCGCCGCAATCTCGCGGCCTTCGTCGAGCACCTCTGCCGCAGCCACGGTGCGCTGGCATCCGGGATATTCCTGCTGGGTTTCAGCCAGGGGGCGACCATGGCCCTGTCCCTGTTGCTGGACCATCCGGACCGTTTCGCCGGCGCGATGGTGTTCGGCGCCCGTCTTCTGCCCGGGGCCGCTGCCGGCGTTCGCGACCGCTACGCCGGGCGCGGCAAGCCAGTGTTCGCCGCACACGGCCTGCTGGATGACGTGGTTCCGGTCGCGCGCGCGCGCGATGCGCAGCCGCCTGCTCGACGCAGGACTCGATCTGGAATACCGGGAATACGCCTCCGGACACGACATCCCCGGCCAGGCATTGCGCGATGCCACGGCGTGGCTGAGCGCCCGGCTGGAGCGGGTCGCCGGACTGCCGCTGCGGGTGCTTCAGTCGTAGCGGCGGGAGATGGTCTCCGCGACCATGACCGGCTTGGCCGAACCCTCGCGCTCCACCACGACACCGAAGGTGAGCTGCATGCCGCCGGAGACTCGCTCGAGGGCCGCCAGCGTGAAGCGTGCGCGAAGCCGCGAGCCCGTCGGCACGGGGTCCGTGAACCGCACCCGGTTGAGCCCGTAATTCACACCCATGCGCGAGCCGCTGTAGTCGAAGGTCGCGGCTGCGAAGCCGGCCAGCAGCGACAGCGTCAGATACCCGTGGGCGATGGTGCCGCCAAAAGGAGAGTCGCGCCGCGCCCGCTCGACATCCACGTGGATCCATTGATGGTCTCCCGTGGCCTCGGCGAAGCGGTCGACGCGCTCCTGCGAGATCTCCACCCATTCGCTGACCGCCAGTTCCTCACCAATCCGGCTCTGGAGTTCATCGAAACCACCGATCCGGACACGCGCCATCGAACACACTCCCCTCGGAGGACCGAAACACCGGCAGGTGGCATCCCTGACTCTGCGTCGCCCCTCGCCAGCCATGGATGGCACTCTCCCGGACCAGGCGCGCCGACCAAGCCGGCAGACACCGACAGCCGGAGGAGGGAACGCCTCGGGCTCAAGGTTGCATGCCGTGGTAGTAGGCGGCGAGATCCTCGATGTCCTGGTCGGACAAGGCCATCACGTTCGGCGTCATCATGCCCGACAAGGCGCCCTTGCGCTCGCCGCTGCGGTAGGCCTTGATGGCGTAGGTCAGATAGGCGAGGTTCTGCCCCGCAAGACGGGGATACATGGGAATCTGTGCCTTGCCGTCCGAGCCATGGCAGATGGAGCAGGTGACCGACTTGGCCTTGCCCGCTTCGGGGTCACCGCCGGCCTGGGCGTGAACGGTGGCGAGCGCGAAAACAGCAGCGGCGGCAAAACGGAACATGGAAACCTCCGAAAAATGGAATCTCAGGCGACCTCGAGGACGGCCATCATCCCGCGGTCGCCGTGTTCGGCGAAGTGACAGTGGTACAGGGTGCGCCCGGCGTGTCCGGTGAAGTGGATGCCGATGCGCACGGTGTCGCCCTCGCGTACGTTGAACATGTCGCGACGCGCCAGATAGGGTGGCGGAACCCCGTTCACGTCCAGTACCTCGTAGTGCCAGGTGTGCAGGTGGAAGGGGTGGTCCATCACGTCGACGTTGCGCAGCCGCCATATCTCGCGGCTCCCGAGCGCAGCCCGGATGTCGACCCGGTCGGGTTCCATGAACCGCCCGCAGATGTTGAACAACGAGAGCACCACATCCCGCTCCGCCACCGCGAGACCGGGCTGAAAGGCCTCGACCTCCACCAGGCGCGACGGGACACGCACACGCGTCGCGCTCGAAGGGGGAATGATGGTCAGCACCGGCTGGGGCGCTGTGAAGGCCATGCCGCGACGCGGCGTCGGCAGGTAGATGAACTGCACGGGCTCCCGCGACTCCAGCGCGACCAGCACCTCGGCGCGTGCGCCGGGTACCAGCAGCAGTTCCTGCATCTCCTCGGGTGCAGCGAGGTACCGGCCGTCGTGGGCGAGCACCATGAAGGGCTGGTCTCCGGTGAGCCGCAGGCGCCAGTAGCGCGCATTCGACGCGTTGAGCAGACGCAGGCGCTGCAGGGAACGAGTGGCCCGCAACACCGGGCGCTGCACCCCGTTGATCAGCAGCAGCTCGCCCTCCTTGCCCACCGACCACTCCGTGGCACGGTGCGGCTGCACCCGGTCACCGTCGAGGGAGATGTCCTTGAGGACGAGCAGGCGATCGTCGGCGTCTAGTTCGTGCTCGAAGTCGCGCTCCCCCTCGACCAGGATCGGCCCGGCCAGTCCGGCGAACATCGCACGCGCGGTGTAGCCGTGGACGTGCGGGTGGTACCAGTGCAGGCCGGCATCCCCTCGTGGGACGGTGAACTCGTAGTCGAAGCTCTCGCCCGGCGGGACCTGCATCCAGATGTTGTCCGCCCGCCCCCCCGGAGGAATGGACAGGCCGTGGAAGTGCAGATTCGAGGCGTGGGCCAGCCGGTTGTCGAACCTGAGTTGCACCGTCTCCCCTTCCCTCACACGCATCAGGGGGCCGGGGAACACGCCGTTGTATGCGACGGTCTGGACCGTACGACCGTCGATCTGCACGGCGCCCGGACCTGCCGTGATGCGCCCGCGCGCCAGCCCGGGTTCGCTGCGGTCGAACGGAACCTCGGGCACCGGCGGCATTTCCGGCATCTGGCCGAGCGCCCGCCCGAGCCCGGCCAGCGACAGCGGCAGCGCAAGCACCCCCGTGGACCGGAGGAATCTGCGGCGCGCAGGCAGAAGCGGAGGTGTGATCGGAACCATGGAGGAAAAGGCGGCGCGCGGTCAGTACTGGCCCGCCTGAAAGCTGAAGGCGAGCACTTCGGCGGACTCGACCACCCCGCCATGCACGAGACCCTCGACCACCTCCCGGCGCCGGACGGGAACACTGGGAATGCGCTCGGCGCGCAGGGCGGCGATCTCATCCGCCGTGTAGGGCGTGAATCCTGCGGGCAGCTGTGCGGCGCTGAATTCCCGCACCACCCAATTCAGCATGCCGGCAAGACGCTCGTCAGAGAGATGGGCCTGCAGGACGTTGGGGACCTGCACGATGTAAGCGCGCCCCGCGGGCGTGTGGAGGAAGTACCCGACCCGGTCCCTGAGCCGCGGCATCTCCGTCACCGACACGCCCACGTGTCCGTGACAACCCTGGCAGTGCCGGGAGTAATCCTCGGCCGGGCCATTCACGCGGGGCAGAACCGTCCGGTTCTTCCGAACCAGAACGTCGGGAACCGTGTCTGGATCCACGCCCTCCGCGCCCACGAACGAGGCCGCCAGGGCAAGCGCGACAAGCCAAACCGCGCCTGCCGCTCGCACCCGGCGCCTCTCCAACCGATGCCTCAGACCTGGCCGACGATGGCGGCGCTGGAGCAGTGATAGATCATCGAGCTGCCTCCGAAACACCAGATGATGTCGTTGTTGAGCTGCGGCCGGTAGCTCGGCATCTCGCCTGCCGTGCCAAGACAGGCGCACTGGGCACAGGAGTCCTTGCCACAACAGTCGCGATACGCGATCAGGTACATCTTGCCATCGTCCGGGTTCAGGCAGCTGCCGACCCAGGAGGTCGGCGAGGGTGTGGATCCCGGCGGACAGGTGGCCGGGCCGCCGCCGCAACACGAACAGAGGTAGCCGTCGCTCGAGCAGTAGCGCCAGTAGTTGCAGGCGCGCGGATCTGTCGTCTGGGCTTCCACGCGCTTCGCCCACTCGACACCGGGATCCTCGGCTGCCTGTGCCTTACGTGCCACCGGCAGGACCGGCAACAGACTCGCACCGGCGAGCGTCGCGCCGACACTGGCAACGAAACTGCGCCGCGAGATCCTCTGTGCCGTCCTGCGGCTCATGCGCTCGAAGAGCTTGTCGATCGCTTGCATCACCATGACCGGTTCTCCTGTCTAGTTCGCTCGTACCCTACGCCGCTTCCTTCGTGGCTGCGACATCGTCCTTGATAAAGCCGCGCGCCTTCAGATAGGCCTGGATGGACCCGTAGCCCGTCTCCTTGGCGATGGCCAGACTCTCCAGGTGCTCGCGGCTGTTGACGAGACCCTTGGCGCGGATGACGCCGTCCTCGTCGATGAGAATCGCGTACGGCAACTTCCCGACCTGGAAGGCCATGCCGACCTGGGGAGAGTTGACGTAGGGAATGGCCTCGAGGCTGTTGGCACGGATCATCTCGCGCTGTTCCGCAACGTCGCCATCACCGATGATGACCACATCCAGCCGCTCTCCGGCAGCAAACGAGCGCGCGATGGGGAGCAGCTTCTTGCAGATGGGGCAACTGGGGGAAACGAACAGCAGCAGGCGGCTGCGCCCCCCGGGCACCGGACCGCCGATCTGGACCAGACCGCCCTCCATGCCGGCGATCTTCATGTCGGGTGCCATCTCTCCAACCTCGGGGCCGCGGTCGTTCGCCAGCGCACCCATGGGCGCAACACGCTCATGAAGGACTCCGATCTGGCGAACCATGCCAAACACCACCGCGCCCAGAACGAGCACCACCACCCAGAGCAGCAGGTTCGAATAAAGCAACAGGTCGTTCGACAAGATGGACTCCTCAGCTCCGGCCGGACAGCGACCGTTCGTAGTTTTCTTCGTAGGTGGGCGGCCGTCCGAGCGTGACGTAGCCGGTCGACAGGTAGGCCAGCAGCAG
>JBILUV010000290.1:0-4262 GCA_044370825.1 Burkholderiales bacterium
CCTCCACGGCTGCGGAGTGACTCGGGTAAGTGGCAGAAAGCACAGCCCCTTTATGAACGTGCAATTACACCTGCTTGGCGAAGCCGGACAAGGGCGGCCCTTGGACGAATGGGAGGTGACGAGGCTGGTCCACGCGCGGATTGCGGAAATGCTGGAGCAGGATATGGCGGAGGTCGCGAATGCGTACCCTGAAGTCGTGGCGCACCACTTGCAGATGGCGGGGCAGGCGAGGTGGGCTTCCTTGCAGATTGCCGCGGTAAGGCGAGCCCTTGAAAGCTTCTCGCTGGAAGAGGCGGGAAGATGTCTCTCGCCCTGCTTGGGCGATTCGGACCCCGAGCGCAACGGGATCTTGCGCGCGGCATATTCCGAGGAGGATTGGGTCGAAATTTCGCTCCTCTCTGCAAGTACGCACAGTGCCGTGCATGGCTGGGCGCACTCCATGGTCCGCCAACCATTGAAGAGTGTGCTCGAGTCGATGGGCTGGGGTATGCCGTCCGATCGGCTCATCCCTGTGCTCTGGGGCCTCTGGCTCAATGTCCTGTCGCGGGGTGCAGTGATCGAGTCGCGGAAATGGGTCGACAGGATGTTCGAGGTGGCGGAAGACAGGAACGACGAAGATCTTCTGGTCATTGCGCACAGTGCAGCACAGGTATCCCATTTCTCTGCAGGGGCGCTGGTCGCGTCCAATCGGCATGCCCAGCAAGTCATCGCGAAATTCAACGCTGATCGTTATCGAAGGCTGGCTGCGATGACCCACCACCATCCCAGGACCACCGCCGGGGTATTTCTCGGGCAGGCCACCTGGATGTTGGGATATCCCGACCGTGCGCTCTCGATCTGGAGCGAAGCGCTGCATTTCGCGGGACATTTCAATCATCCCTTGAACAGCTGCCTTGCCTGGGCTGCTGGGGGCCTGGTGGCCGCGTATCGGCGTGACGCGGTTGCAACGGCCGATGCAACAGCCGCCGCTTACCGGATCGGCCGCGAGATCGGTAGCTGGTTCATGAATCACGTTGTGACTCCTGCGACCGAGGCATTTGCCGCGCACGAGCGCGGTGATTTCGAGCGTGTCTGCAACAGCTTCCATTGGATAAACATAGCATCGCAAGCCAGAGGCGGACGCTCCAATCTTCCCAACTGGTGCTGCATCTGGGCCAGATCGAAAGCCATGCTGGGGGACATGCAGGGCGCGCAGGAAATCGTCGCGATGGGGCTGGAGCAGATCCGCACCCCGGGTTGGGGGGAGCGTACTCACCTTGCCGAGTTGCTGCGCGTGGAGGGGGAGCTCCATCTCATGCGGGACGATGTGGATCGTGCCATCGTTTCCTTCGAGGAGTCGCTGGCCTGGGCGCGGGAGCAGCAGGCGAAATCCTGGGAACTGCGCACCGCGATGAGCTACGCCCGGCTGATGCAGTCGCAGGGACGCCGCGCTGAAGCGGTGGATCTGCTGCGCCCCATCTACGACTGGTTCACCGAAGGCCGCGACACCAGGGATCACATCGAGGCGCGTGCATTGCTCGAGGACCTGGAGCGTCCGCAGGCGGTTCCCTGAGTCCCGCGTGA
This sequence comes from Burkholderiales bacterium, assembly GCA_044370825.1. Taxonomy (GTDB): domain Bacteria; phylum Pseudomonadota; class Gammaproteobacteria; order Burkholderiales. The sequence goes on from JBILUV010000290.1 coordinate 1,564, forward strand.
TCGAGACAGGAGCGGCTTGTCATCAAGCCCGTGTCGGCGGCACGAACTGCCTTCCATGCCGAGTGTGAATACCGCACACACCGCCAGAGGAAAAATCCGGAGCGCCCGCGGGGTGGGTATCCGTAAAGTCTCACCAACACGACGCGAAACACAAGCGGCGTCGGTGTCGGGAAAAGCGGGACTCAACGGGACAACTTCTACGGGAGCATGGCGATGAACACGAAGACGATCAAGGTGGCGATGGGCGCGGTGGCGATGCTGGCGGCCGCGGTGTCGGTGCAGGCGGCGGAGTGGGAGACGGTGACGCGTGCGGGCGACGAGACGGTGTACCTGGACCTGGCGAGCCTGCGGGTGGCCGACGGCGGGATCGAGGCGCGTGTGCTGCACACCTACCGCAGCGAGCGCACGGTGGGCGACGATGCATACGGGCACCTGTCGCGGGAGATGCGCTACCGGTTCGACTGCGCGTCTGGCGAACTGGGTTACCGGTCATTCGCGATGTGGAGCGGTGAGTTGGGCAGCGGGTCGGTGGTGATGTCCGGCGAAGCCACGGCGGACATGTACGCGGCGGGGGAAGATGCGGCGGAGGTGGCGATGGTGGCCGCGGCCTGTGCGCCGGCGAAGGTGGCGCGCGCCGAGCGCCAGAGCGCGGGGCTGATCGTCCAGGCCAAGTGAGGCGCTGAATGCGGGCGGCGAGCGGCCGCTGAAGTGATCGAAGGGGGTAGTGGAGCCCCCTTCACCCTTGGAGCGATGCCGCCGCGGCTTCAGGGCGAACTCGGATGCTTCACCGGGTCAAGCCAGCGCGCTCGGTCGGGCCGAGACCTCGGTATGCCAGCGCCTGATGGCGTCGCAGTCTTCCGGGATGTCCAGCCGGCACCAGCGCCCGAAATCGAGGGAGCACAGCGTGGTGATGTCGGCTACGCTGAAACGCTCGCCCGCCATGTATCGATTGGCCGACAGGTGATGCTCCAGCTTGTCGAAGAATCGGCGCAACCGTCCCATGCCTCGCTCGACCAGCGCCGGGATCTGAGGAACTGCCGCGCGGGTGCCTGGCAGGCCGCGATCGGCCATGAGCGGATGGCTGTTTCGGACCACCTCCTCGATGGCCCCCATGCCCTCGTTGTAGGCGCGCCGCTCCCACATTTCGACGATGGCCTTTTCCTTCGGGTCCGCGCCCATCAGGGGTGGATCGGGCTGCAGCGCCTCGAAGTAGCGGCAGATCGCCATCGCTTCGCCGATCTGCGTGCCGTCATCGAGTTCCAGCATAGGCGTCAGCGCATGCGGATAACGTTCGATGTACCAGTCGGCGAGGGATACCCCGTCCGCAGCCACGGCATCGACGATATCCACCTGGATGCCCTTCTCGGCGAGGAACATGCGGACGCGCCGCGGACCCGGGGTGATGGAAAACCCATAGAGCTTCATGCCGGCTTCCTCCTGCGCTGGGGTTGGTTCGACCAAGCCTACTCACCGCCGATGACGGATCGGGAACGGATGCGTTTGCCCCAGGGGGAGATGCCATGAGTTCCACCCTGATGGTCTCGCCAATGACCATTCGGCCCTGGCAGCCTTGGACGATCATGAAGCATGAGCGACGCAAGAGCCGGTACGTCTCGAGCCCCCCAGAGCACGTGCATCTGCGCGGCGAGTCCCGGAAGCTGACCCGGCTAGCTGCCCGCCATCGCCCGCCGCGCGATGGCTTGCGCCCGCGGGGAAGGGTCGATGCCCTGCTGTCGGCGCAGTACCCCGTCGAGCGATGCGAATGCCTGGCGCGCCTCGGCGTGACGACCGACCGACATGCAGGCTTCCATGAGCGCGATGTAGATCGGCTCGGCGGCAGGTTCGACCGCGATGCCCTCGCGGTAGATCGTCAGCGCGTCCTCGGTCCGCGATACTGTCTCCAGCTCGCGACCTGCCTCCAGTACCAGGCTGACAAACCGGGCACGCATGCGCTCTCGCATCGCCGTGGTCCAGGGTTCATCCTCATCCTGAGCCAGGAACGGGCCGCCGTAGAGCTTGAGGGCTTGCCTGCGCTGCGTCGTGTCGTCCCGGGTGCCGAGGTCTTCGAACGCGGTCGAGTCCACCCAGACCCGGGCGGCGCTGAGCTTGAGGAGTCCGTCCGTCTGCAAGACTGCATCCTGGTGACCGAGAAGCTTCCTGAGGCGGTAAAGGCTCGCCGCGAGGGCGTCGGCGGCGGCATCACCGTCCAGGTCAGGCCAGAGATCGGACAGTGCTTTGGGGACTGTCAGGCCCCGAGGCCCGTGGCTGATGATCGCCTTGAGCAGAGACAGCGCCTTCCGGGGTAGTTTCCTGCCGAAGGTGAGGGGTTCGCCATGGACACTGACCTCGAAGCGACCGAGAGACCGGATCTCGACCTCGCGCGGCCACGCCAGTACATCGTCGCGAGGCGATCGCAGGCCCCTGGCACGGATCAGCGACACCACATAGCTGCGCTGGATCCCCCACTCCAGGGCGAGCGCGAGCAGCTCGGCCATGAGGTGCGAAATCCAGGTCAGCGCATTTCGGTACTGGTGGCGGGCGCCGAGGTCCAGCGCGCGCGCCAGCGTGGCTCTCGCGTCATCCTGTCTGCAGGCGTGCCACTGGGCTGATGCCTCCATCAGCAGCAGGTTGAAGTCTGCCCAGTCGTTGTCGAGACCTCCAAGGTTCCGACGCCACTGCTCGATCCTGTCGAGAGCGAT
>JBILUV010000292.1:0-4230 GCA_044370825.1 Burkholderiales bacterium
ACGGGCCTGCAGCGCTATCCGCGGCACGTCGTGGCCAACCTCAACCCCATTGCCCCAGGAACTCCCTACGACGAGGCGGAGTTGCTGCGCTTCCAGCGCCGCCTGCAGCTGAGCGGCTATTTCGCCAGCGTCATCGTGTCCTCCCCTGCCGACCCGGCCATGGCGGAGGCCAGCCCGATCGACGTCACCGTGGTCGAGGGGGCGGCGCGCCGGCTCGAAGCGGGGGCCGGCCTGAGCACCGACCGTGGTCCGCGCGCCCAGATCCAGTACACCGACAAGAACGCCTTCGACCGCGCGCTGCGCTTCAGCGGCGGGCTGCGCGTGGACAGGCTCAGCCACGAGGCCGTGGGCGGACTGTCGATGCCGCGCAACGCGGCCGGCCGCGCCTGGGGCCTGGAGGGCAAATCGAACTTCCAGGACATTCAGGGCGAGCAGCGCAGCAACTGGAGCGCGACGCTGGCGCGCACCTACACCATCGAAACCGAGGAGAGCCAGCAGTCGCTGCAATTCCTCACCGAGCGCCGGGTGCTGGCCCGCGGTGAACAGGACAACCGTCAGGCCCTGTTCCTGATGCAGACCTGGCGCTGGAACGATCTCGACGACATCCTGGCGCCCCGCAACGGGCGCCACCTCACCCTGCAGATCGGGGGTGCCAGTCGCGGCCTGCTGTCCACCCGGTCGTTCTACCGCACCGAGGGCCGCGCGACCTTCCTGAAGTCCTTCTCCGCCAAGACCACGCTGGTGTTCCGGACCCAGGTCGGTGCGGTGTTCGCGGACTCCCGCGACAACATCCCCGCCGCTTATCTGTACCGCACGGGCGGTGATGCCAGCCTGCGCGGTTATGCGCTCGACAGTCTGGGCGTCGAGGAAGGCGGCGCCATCGTCGGCGGCCGCTATCTCGCCGTCGCGAGCCTCGAGCTGATCCGCTGGCTGAAGAAGGAGTGGGGTGCGGCGGTGTTCACCGACGCGGGCAATGCCGTGGACGACGTCTCCGCGTTCAAGGCGGTGCACAGCGTCGGCGTCGGCGCGCGGTGGAGCAGCCCGGTCGGCTCGCTGAACCTCGATGTCGCGTACGGCGAGGCCGTGCGGGACTGGCGCCTGCACTTCGGCGCCGGCATCGTCCTGCGATGAGCCGTCGCCGCATCGCGCTGCTTTCGCTGCTGGCCGCAGCGGGTACCCTGCTGCTCGCCGCGACCCTCAGCGGGCTTGCGTTGCTGCGCTCGGAGGCCGTCTTGCGCTGGGGCATCGACCAGGCGACGCCCCACCTCCCCTGCCAGCTCCGTGTCGGCGGGGTGAGCGGCCCGCTGGCCGGGCCGATCCGAATCGGGCACCTCGAGTGCGGCAACGCGGATTTTCAGGTCATTGCCGAGGGGGTCGAGCTGGTCTGGTCGCCACTCGATCTTGTGCGACGACACCTGCATGTCGAGCGCCTGCGTGCCGCATCCCTGTCGATCAGCGTTCTGAAACCGTCGGAGCGTCCCCCCGCCCTGCCGGCATCGCTGGTACTGCCGATCACGGCAGAGGTGACGCGGCTGGAGCTCGATCGCGTCCGATGGACCACAGGCGGCCGCGCCGTGGAACTGACATCGGTCATCGCAGCCCTCCAGGCGGATGGGGAAAAGCACCGTATCGCGCTGCGGCGGCTCGCGTCACCATGGGGCGAGCTCACAGGCAGCGCCGAGCTGGGCACCCGGGCCCCGTTCGGACTGCGGGCCGATGCACATGCGAAGAGCACGGCGCTGCCGGGCTGGCCGGCAGAAGCCGAGGCCACCGTGACCGGCCGTCTCGAGGACCTCCAGGTCGCTGTGTCGGGAAGCGTCGGACCGGTGGCGCTGCGGGCAGGCGCCGCGCTCGCGCCTTTCGGTCCGACGCCTCTGCGCGCTTTCCGGATCGCCACGGCCCGCCTCGACCTTCGCTCCCTGTCGCCGACGCTGCCGGCCACCGCCCTCGACCTCGAACTGGCCGGCAGCGGACTCGCCGACGGCGCGCTGGCCGGCACACTGAAGGCCCGCAATCCTGGCCCGCAGCCGTGGGACAAGGGTGGCCTGCCGGTCGAGGGCGTCGATGCCGACGTCCGGCTGGAGCCCTCCGGAGCCCTTGTGCTCGACCGGATCCGGGCCGCGCTCGGCCCGGCGGGGTCGCTGGAGGGTTCCGCCCGCCTCACGGCAGGGGGCATCGACCTCGACCTGTCCACCTCCGCCCTCGACCTCGCCGGCCTGTACTCGACACTGCACCCCACCCGACTTGCGGGGAAAGTGGAGGCGCGTCTCGGGCAACAACGGCAGAGCTTCCGACTCGCTCTCGTTCAGAAAGACATGTCGGCGCGCGCCGACGGCTCACTGGCCGGTGGCCTGCTGTCTCTGGAGAGCCTGACGCTGCAGGCCCGCGACGCCCTCTTCGAGGGCGCCGGCACCCTGCGCCTCGACGGGGCGAGAGACTTCGGGCTCGCCGGCCGCCTGCGTGGATTCGATCCCGCTCGCTTCGGGCGCTTCCCGCCGGCGCGTCTCAACGGCGAGGCGTCGGCACGGGGTTCCCTGAGCCCCGAGTGGCAGGCGAGGCTGGACTTCCGCGTCATGGGCAGCCGGTTCCGCGGCCAGCCCCTCGACGGTACCGGAAGTCTGGCCGCATCGGCCCGGCGCCTGGAGCGGGTCGATGTGAGCCTGCGGCTGGGTGGCAACCGGCTGCACCTGCGGGGCGCCCTGGGTCTGCCCCAGGACCGCCTGTCCTTCGATCTCGATGCGCCCGCGCTCCAGCGCGTCGCCGCGAACCTCTCGGGCCGGCTGCGCGCTGCCGGCACGGTGGGTGGCACGCCGGCCCAGCCGGTGGTCGAAGGCGCGGCCGAGGCGACGAACCTCCGCATCGGCCCGCTGAAGGCCGGCACGCTGAGCGCCCGGGTGGCGCTCGCGCCCGGCCCCGATCCCGCCGTCGCGCTCGACGCGCGGGCCGGACGCGTCGCAGTCGCCAGTCGGAACGTCGATGCGATCACCCTCACAGCCAACGGTACCCGCGGACGGCACAGCCTGCGCGCCGCGGCCCGCGGCCCCGATCTGGACCTGCATCTCCTCGCCGAGGGCGCGCTCGATGCTCAGGCCTGGTCGTGGACCGGCACGGTGCGCGAATTCGGGAACCGCGGGCCTCACGAGATCTCGCTCGTGCAGCCGGTGTCGGTGCAGGCAGGCCCCGACCGGCTGCGTCTGGGACGCGCCGAGTTCACCATCGAGGGCGGCACACTCCGCCTCGAGGATACGCAGTGGCAGGACGGCCAGTGGCTCACGCGTGGCAGCTTCGCCGGCCTACAGCTGGACCGCTGGATCGTCGGACAGCCGCAACTGCGGTCGACGCTGCGTCTCGGCGGCCGATGGGATCTGCGCCTCGGCGGGGAGCTGGACGGTCAGGCCGAAGTGGCCCGTGAAGGCGGCGACCTGGCCATCCTCGGACAGGAAGGTCCCCTGTCGCTGGGACTGAACACGCTGGCCGTGCGCGTGACGGCGCGACGCAGCCGGCTCGAGGGCAGTGCGACGCTACGGGCGCGTGATGCACGCCTCGACGCCCGGGCCTCGACCACGCTGCGCCGGACGGCTGCCGGCGTCAGTCTGACCCCAGACGCACCGCTCACGGTTCAGGCCGACGGACGGGTCAGCAGCATCTCGCCCCTGGTGGCGTTCTTCAACCCGGCGGTGCTCGCGGATGGCGCTCTGGATCTGTCGGTACGCGGCGAAGGCAGCATCGCCGATCCGCGGCTGAAAGGATCGCTTCAGGGCAGCGCCCTGCGGATCGAGCATTTCGAGTCCGGAGTCCTTCTGCGCGACGGCAGCCTGCAGGCCCGCTTCGACGGACAATCCATCGTCCTGGACGCCCTGCGCATCGCCGCCGGCACGGGCGTCTTGACAGCCACCGGGGCCGCCAGTGGCATCGAGGGCAAGCCGGCGCTTGACCTGACCTGGGAGGCGAAGCAACTCGCCATCGTGCAGCATCCGGACCTGCGGCTGGTCGTATCCGGCCGGGGGCGCATCGCCGCCCGGGACGGACGCGCCGAATTGTCGGGGGACATCGTCTGCGACCAGGGACGGGTCGAACTGCGCCCGGCCTCTACGCCCGGCCTCGACAGCGACGTCGTCGTGGCGGGTGCGCGCCGGGACGGTCCCGGCCTCGCCAGCCGGGACATCCGCTCCCGCGTCGACTTCAGCCTCGACCTCGGCCCCGACTTCCAGGTGCGCGGCCGGGGACTGG
>JBILUV010000293.1:0-4223 GCA_044370825.1 Burkholderiales bacterium
ACCCGGCAGCAGCCTCGATGCCCGGGCCCGCATGATGGCCGAGGGCCTCGGCCGCCGGTTGCAGCGCCGCGTTCTGGTCGAGAACCGTCCCGGTGCCGGCGGGACCGTCGGAGCGCTGGCGGTGGCGCGCGCGCGACCGGACGGAGCGACCCTGCTGTTCGTCAACAACAGTCACGTGGTCAGTCCCCACATCTACGCCAGTCCGGGCTACGCCGCGCTCAAGGATTTCACCCTGGTGGCACCGGGTTACGACACCGGTCTGGTGCTGGTGGCACATCCCGGGCTTGGCGTTGCGACCCTCAAGGAGCTGGTCGCCCGCGGCCGGTCCGGGCGTGAGCCCCTGTCCTTTGCCTCCAGTGGCACCGGTGGCCTGCCCCACATCGCCGTCGAGATGTTCGCCGAGGAGGCCGGTCTGGAATTGGTGCATGTGCCCTACCGAGGCGACGGCCAGGCCATGACCGACGTGCTGCCTGGGCGGGTCCCGCTCATCGCCAGCGGGTATCCGGCTGCCGTGCCCCACGTGAAGGCCGGCAAGCTCCGTGCCCTGGCGGTCACCTCGGCGGCGCGCACCGGCATCCTGTCCGACGTGCCGACCCTGGCGGAGGCGCGACGCTCGACGTCTGGACCGCCTTTTTCGCGCCGGCGCGCACACCGGGGCCGGTGGTGGAACGGCTCAACCGCGAGCTTCACGCTGCCATGGAGTCGCCCTCGCTGCAGGAGCAGTTCGCAGCCACCGGTGCCCGCGTCATCGGGCGTTCGAGGACGGCGATGGCGGACTTCGTGGCCGGCGAGTCGGAGCGCTACGCGCGGCTGGTGCGCAAGCTCGGCCTCAAGCCGGAGCAGGCGTGACGGGGACGGCGGCGCCCCTGCGTGTCGGCATGATTCCGGTCTGCGGCGCGCGCATTCGCGCGTGCCGCATGCCTCCCGGAACGCTCGGGTAAACTTCGGGATTGTTCGAGGGGCGCCCCCTCCCCGCTCGCCCCGGGCGATCAGCGGCCGGGCCCACCCCTGATCCTGCCGCGGGAACGCGTCCCCGGCCCAAACTCGGGAGTCTGAAGTCATGCGTCCCCTGGACGGAGTCACGGTGCTCGCCCTGGAGCACGTCATTGCCGCCCCTTTCTGCACCCGGCAGCTCGCCGAGCTTGGTGCACGGGTCATCAAGATCGAGCGACCGAAGGTGGGAGACCCGGCGCGCCAGTACGACGAACGCGTGCGCGGCATGTCCTCGCACTTCGTCTGGACCAACCGCTCCAAGGAGAGCCTCACGCTGGACCTCAAGCACCCCGAGGCGCCGGGGATCCTGGAGCGCCTGCTGGCGCGTTCCGACGTCCTGATCCAGAACCTCGCCCCGGGCGCGGCCGACCGCATGGGCTACTCCTACGACAAGCTCAAGGATCGCTTTCCGCGACTGATCGTGTGCGATGTCTCCGGCTACGGCGCCGACGGCCCCTACCGCGACAAGAAAGCCTACGACCTGCTCATCCAGAGCGAGTCCGGCCTGCTGTCCGTCACCGGCACGCCGGAGTCACCCGCCAAGGCGGGCTGTTCCATCGTCGACATCGCCGCCGGCATGTACGCCTACAGCAACATCCTCGCAGCCCTGCTGCAGCGCGCGCGCACCGGTACCGGCTGCCGCATCGACGTCTCGATGCTGGAGGCCATGACCGAATGGATGAGCTTCCCGCTCTACTACGCATACGAAGGCGCGCCCCCGCCGCCGCGTGCCGGCGCCTCGCACGCCACCATCTATCCGTACGGCCCCTTCCCCGCCGGTGACGGGCGCTCGGTCATGCTCGGGCTGCAGAACGAACGGGAATGGGCGGTGTTCTGCGACAAGGTGCTGCTGCGGCCGGCTCTGCGAACCGACGAACGGTTCTGTTCCGGCCCCCTGCGATCCGCGAACCGGGAGGCCCTGCGCGCCATCATCGTCGAGGTCTTTTCCACCCTCACGGCGGCCGACGTCGTCGGGCGGCTCGACGAGGCGCAGATCGGCAACGCGCGCATGAACGACATGCATGACCTCTGGGCCCATCGGCAACTGGCGGCGCGGCAGCGCTTCGTCGAAGTCGCCTCGCCCGTCGGGCCGATCAAGGCATTGCTGCCCCCGGGAGCTCCGGACAGCTTCGAGGTGCAGCTCGGTGCCATCCCGGCCATTGGCGAGCACACCGACGCCATCCTTGCGGAGCTCGGCTACGCCGCGGAGGCCGTCGGGCGGCTCCGGGCCGAGGGGGCGGTCTGACCATGGCCTCGGACGCCATTGGCGACGCCCTGGTCGCACGCTCTTATCTTTTCGTGCCTGGCAACCGGCCGGAGCGGTTCGAGCGCGCCTGCAGCGCCGGCGCCGATGCCGTGATCGTGGATCTCGAGGACGCGGTGCCGCCGGAGCAGAAGGCCGACGCCCGGGACGCTCTGGCGAAGTGGCTCTCGCCCGCGCGGCAGGTGTGCGTGCGCGTCAACGCCCCCGGCACCCATTGGCACGCCGAGGACCTCGCCCTGTGTGCCCTGCCGGGGGTGGCTGCGATCGTGCTCCCCAAGGCCGACCAAGTGGACAGCGCCGTGCTCTCTCTATGCGCAGGAGGCGCCCGCGCCCTGCTGCCGCTGGTGGAGACCGCAGCGGGCTTCGACAACCTCCGGCACCTGGCGCGCTTGCCGGGGGTGCAGCGCCTGTTGTTCGGCAGCATCGACTTCCAGGTCGACCTCGGCATCGATGGCGAGGGCGAGGAACTGCTCTACTTCCGCTCCCGGCTGGTGCTGGAGTCCCGGCTCGCCGGCATCCAGCCGCCCGTGGACGGCGTGTGCACCGAGATCGACGACCCGGAGATGCTGCAGGCCGATACCCTGCGCGCCCGGCGTCAGGGGTTCGGCGGCAAGCTCTGCATCCACCCGCGTCAGGTGCCGCTGGTAAACGCCGCCTTCTCACCCTCCACCGAGGATGTGGCCTGGGCGGAGCGGGTGCTGGCCTTTGCCGAGCGCGCCGGCGGGGCGGCGGTGGCGGTCGACGGTCGCATGGTCGACCGCCCGGTGATCCTGAAGGCCGAGCGCATCGTCCGCGAGGCCGCGCGCAGGCGCTGATCGGACATGACGATCGACGCCGAACCACTCAGCGCGTGGATCGGCCGCAGCGAGACGCGGCAGGATCTCGTGACCGCGGCCCCGCTGGCGATGCTCTCGGCCACGCTTGACCGCGACGACCCCGCACCGGCGGCAGGCGGTCCGGTGCCACCGCTGTGGCACTGGCTGTACTTCACGCCGCTCGCCCGCCAGTCCGAGATCGGAGCGGACGGCCACCCCCGGCGGGGTGGCTTCCTGCCGCCGGTGGCGCTTCCCCGGCGCATGTGGGCGGGTGGCCGGCTGGATTTCCACGATCCCCTGCGCGTCGGCGACGAGGCCACGCGCATTGCCTCCGTCGACGTCAAGCAGGGTCGCAGCGGTACCCTGGTCTTCGTCACGGTGCACCACGACGTCTCTACCGGGCGGGGACCGGCGATCCACGAGGAACACGACATCGTCTACCGCGACCACCCGCAACCCGGACAGTCCGGTCCCGCAGCCCAGCCGGCGCGCACCGACGAGACCTTTTCGCGCCACGTCGAACCCGATCCGGTGCTGCTGTTCCGCTACTCCGCCCTGACCTTCAACGGGCACCGCATCCATTACGACAGGCCCTACGTCACACAGGTCGAGGGCTATCCGGGCCTGATCGTGCACGGCCCCCTCATCGCCACCCTGCTGCTGGACCTGTTGCGGCGCAATGCCCCCGGCCGCGCCGTGCGCTGCTTCGCCTTCCGCGCGGTGCGGCCGGTGTTCGACATCCACCCCTTCTCGGTCTGCGGCCGCATCGAGGCCGACGGTCGTGCCCACCTCTGGACCCGCGACCACGAGGGACTCCTCACCATGGAGGCGAGTGCGGAGCTGACCTGAGCGCCGCCCCGCCCGCCCCCTTCTGCCGAGCCACCATGAGCGACAACCACCAGGACATCCGCGAAGCCGTGCGTGATCTGTGCGCCAGCTTCCCGGGCGAGTATTTCCGCCGCATCGACGAAGCCCGTGGCTATCCCGAGGAGTTCGTCGATGCCCTCACCCGTGCCGGCTGGCTGGCGGCCCTCATCCCCCAGGAATACGGCGGTTCCGGCCTCGGGCTGGCCGAGGCATCGGTCATCATGGAGGAGATCAACCGCAGCGGCGGCAACGCCGGGGCCTGTCACGGCCAGATGTACAACATG
>JBILUV010000294.1:0-4222 GCA_044370825.1 Burkholderiales bacterium
TCGGACCAGATGCTGCACCGCAAAATCGAGGGCCAGTTCCACCAGAGCGGCGGCGCGCGCCTGATCCACCCCGGCAATACCGCTGAGATTGGGGGCCATGTCGGAGAGCACAAGATCCACGGCGCGGCCCTCGAGGGCATCCTGCAATGCGGCCAGCACGCCGGCCTCCGAGAAATCCCCCTGCAGGATACGCACCCCCCCCACCGGCGCCATCTCAAGCAGGTCGACCGCGATCACCCGACCGGAAGGACCCACCTTCTGCACGGTTACCTGCGACCATCCCCCTGGCGCAGCGCCGAGATCCACCACGACGATGCCAGGGCGAAGAAGGTGATCCTTCTCGTCGATCTGCTGGAGCTTGAAGGCCGAGCGCGAGCGGAACCCGTCCGCCTTCGCCTTCTTGACCCAGGCGTCGGTGACGTGCTCTCGCATCCAGGCCTTGCTGGTCTTGCTGCGATTCATGGGTCTGGCTGCCGTCGCTGCAAGCAGGGACATTTCATCAGGCAGCGGGAGAGGACGACACGCCCCGGCCGACTGCTCCTTGCCCTTCAGGAAAGCGATGCGACAATGGCGTCTTCAACGGAATCTCTCACCATGCCCCTGTCTCCCGCCCAACGCAAGACCCTCAAGGCCCGGGCCCACGCCCTCCACCCCGTCGTCCTCATCGGGGGTAACGGCCTGAGCCCCGGCGTGCTTGAGGAAATCGACGTTTCGCTGCGCGCGCACGAACTCATCAAGGTGCAGGTCGCAGGCGAAGACCGGGACACCCGGGCCTTGATGATGGAAGAGATCTGCGAGCGGCTGGGGGCCGAGGCGGTGCAGTCCATCGGCAGGATCCTGGTGGTCTACCGACGCAGGCCGGAGGCCGACGCCGCCCCCACAGTACGGCCGTCACACCTGCGCCGAGGCCGACGCCAGACCAAGCGCAGTTTCCAGGGCAGCGAGTAGCCGCGGGAGCGGCCTCGGCGCCGGGACGGCCGCGTTCAGCGGCGCCCGGTGAGCACGAGCGCGATGGCCAGCAGGCTCTGGATGACGTACAACACGCTGGCCACGCCATGCCAGGCGATGAACCGGTCACGGAACACGCTTTCCATAACTTCTCTCGGCAGAGCCTGTTCCTTCAGCCCGGCCAGCATCGGCTGCACGCCAAACTGTCCCGCCGCCACGAGCGCGGTCATGAGCAGCACAATCCAGAAGAACGGCTGCTTCAGCGCCCTCAGGCCGTGGGCGCCGAGCCGATGCACCAGCAGATAGACGGCGCAGGCCAGTCCGACAAAGGCCATGGCTGTGAACATCACCCCGGCGAGCTGCCCGGCGACCTGACGGTCGGGTGCTGTCCGAAACAGCGCCGGCGCCACCAGATAGCCGACCACCCACATGCCGCCTGCCCAGAGGGCGACAGCGATATGGTCCAGCGCGGCGAACAGTCGTTTCACGGGGCGCGCGGCAGGCTCAGCGATACTTCACGTCGAGGATCTCGTACTCCTTGATGCCCCCCGGCGCCTGCACCTCGGCGATGTCTCCCGCCGACTTGCCGATCAGCGCGCGGGCGATCGGCGAGCTGATGGAGATCTTGCCTTCCTTGATGCCAGCCTCGTCGTCGCCCACGATCTGGTAGGTCACCTCGTCGTCGGTGGACAGGTCCATCAGGTCCACGGTGGCGCCAAACACGCAGCGGCCGTCCGCGTCCAGCAGACTGGGATCGATGATCTGCGCGTTCGCCAGCTTGCCCTCGATCTCGGCGATGCGCCCCTCGATGAAACTCTGGCGCTCCTTGGCCGCATCGTACTCGGCGTTCTCGGACAGGTCACCCTGCGCACGCGCCTCAGCGATAGCGGCAATGACGCTCTGCCGCTCCACGGTCTTGAGGGTGTGCAGCTCCTGGCGCAGTCGCTCCGCGCCAACGACGGTGAGAGGGATCTTTCCCATGGTGAGTGGCTCCTGTGGGTCGACGCCAGCCGGGGTTCCGAAGCCGCGTTCAGTGCAGCCGGGAATGCAGGTCCTGCAGCGAGTAGGCGCGCAGCTCGCCCATGGCCTGCATGCCGGCGCAGGCCGCACGGGCCCCGGCGATGGTCGTGAAATACGTCACCCGGCCCTGCAGCGCGGACCGGCGGATGGAATAGGAATCCTGGATGGCGGTGCGCCTGTCCTCGACGGTGTTGATGATCATCGCGATCTCGTCGTTCTTGATCATGTCCACGACGTGCGGGCGGCCCTCGGTGACCTTGTTGACGGCAGTGGTCGCGATACCGTGCGCAGTGAGGTAGGCGGCCGTGCCACGGGTGGCGCAGAGATCGAAACCGAGGCCGGCGAGGGCGCGGGCGATCTCGACGATGCGCGGTTTGTCAGAGTTGCGTACGCTCAGCAGCACGCGGCCCGAGGACGGCAGGCGCACGCCCGCCGCGAGTTGCGACTTGACGAACGCCTCGGCGAAGGTCTCGCCCACGCCCATCACCTCACCCGTCGACTTCATCTCGGGACCGAGGATGGTGTCCACCCCGGGAAACTTGATGAAGGGGAATACCGCCTCCTTGACCGAGTAGTAGGGCGGCACCACCTCCGCACCGATGCCCTGGTCATCCAGGCTGAGGCCGACCATGGCACGCGCGGCGATCTTTGCCAGAGGCAGGCCGGTCGCCTTGGAAACGTAGGGCACCGTGCGCGAGGCCCGGGGGTTCACCTCGAGAACATAGACGGTCTGGTCCTGGATGGCGAACTGCACGTTCATCAGACCCACCACGTTCAGCCCACGGGCCATGGCCACCGTCTGCCGCCGCAGCTCGTCCTGCAGCGCCGGCGACAGACTGAATGGCGGCAACGAGCAGGCGGAGTCGCCGGAGTGCACGCCGGCCTGCTCGATGTGTTCCATGATGCCGCCGATCAACACCCTCCTGCCGTCGCAGATCGCGTCCACATCGACCTCGATGGCGTCGTTCAGGAAGCGGTCCAGCAGCACAGGGCTGTCGTTGCTCACCTTCACCGCCTCGCGCATGTAGCGCTCGAGGTCGGCCTGCTGGTGGACGATCTCCATCGCCCGGCCACCCAGCACGTAGGATGGCCGTACCACCAGCGGGTAGCCGATCTCGTGAGCCTGGGCGATGGCCTGCTCGGGCGTACGCGCGGTGCGGTTCGGAGGCTGTTTCAGGTCGAGGTCCTGCAGCAGCTTCTGGAACCGTTCCCGGTCCTCCGCGCAGTCGATCATGTCGGGGCTGGTGCCTATGATGGGCACGCCGTTGCGCTCGAGGTCGCGCGCCAGCTTGAGCGGCGTCTGGCCGCCGTACTGCACGATCACGCCCATCGGCTTCTCGATGTGCACGATCTCGAGCACGTCCTCCAGGGTCAGTGGCTCGAAATACAGCCGGTCCGAGGTGTCGTAGTCGGTGGACACGGTCTCCGGGTTGCAGTTGACCATGATGGTCTCGAACCCGTCCTCGCGCAGGCTCAAAGCCGCGTGCACGCAGCAGTAGTCGAACTCGATGCCCTGACCGATGCGGTTCGGGCCGCCGCCGAGCACCATCACCTTGCGCCGGTCGGTCGGCCGGGCCTCGCACTCTTCCTCGTAGGTGGAGTACATGTAGGCGGTACGCGTGTCGAACTCGGCCGCGCAGGTATCGACCCGTTTGTAGACCGGACGGATGCCGTGACGGTGGCGCAGCGCGCGGATCTCGTCCTCGGTGGTCTTGAGCAGCCGCGCCAGACGTCGGTCGGAGAAGCCCTTGCGCTTCAGGCGGCGCAATTCGTCGGCACCCAGGTCGGCCGGCAAGCGGTCGTCGAGGTCCATCTCGATGTCGACGATCTCCTTGATCTGGGCCAGGAACCAGCGATCGATGCGGGTGAGGTTGTGCACTTCCTCGAGCGTGAAACCGTTCTCGAAAGCGTCGCCCACGTACCAGATGCGCTCGGGCCCGGGCTCGCCCAGCTCGGTCTCGATGGTCTCGCGGTCGGTGGTCTTCTGGTTCAGGCCGTCCACCCCGACCTCGAGCCCGCGCAGGGCCTTCTGGAACGACTCCTGGAAGGTGCGCCCCATGGCCATCACCTCGCCCACCGACTTCATCTGGGTGGTAAGGCGGCTGTCGGCCTGTGGAAACTTCTCGAAGGCGAAACGCGGCACCTTGGTGACCACGTAGTCGATGGAGGGCTCGAACGAGGCCGGCGTCGCCCCGCCGGTGATCTCGTTGCGCAGCTCGTCCAGCGTGTAGCCCACAGCCAGCTTTGCCGCCAC
>JBILUV010000163.1:0-8118 GCA_044370825.1 Burkholderiales bacterium
GGCGCTCATGGTGCTTCCTGGCTCGGGGAGATCGCGGGCGGGAGAGAAGTCCGGCTCAGACGCCGAAGCTCTCGCCGCACCCGCAGGTGGATTTGGCGTTGGGGTTCTCGATGCGGAAGGTTTCCTTGAACCCCTCCCGCACGAAATCCAGCGTCGAGCCGTCGAGGTAGGGGAGCGCCTCCCCCGCCACGACCACCTTGGCGTCGTGGGCCTCGAAGAGGTGGTCTCCCTCCCCGAGTTCCCGCGCCACGTCGAACGTGTAAGCGAGCCCCGAGCATCCGACCTTCCTCACGCCGAGACGCAGGGCAACGCCGCCCCGCTTCTCCACGATCGACTTGCGGATGTGGCGGGCCGCCATTTCCGTCAGTTGAATGCTCACTGCCGCTTGACCTCCCGGTGTTGACCGTGATCTCTCAGGCCGCCACGACGACGTCGTCCGCCTGCGGGACCCGGCGCACTTCGGGGTGTTCCCGAAGCTGGACCGGGACCGCGACGGTGCGGACCTTGGCGATGCGCTCGTGCTGGTCGTTCACCAGACGGGAGAGCTTCACGTGTTTCAGATAATCGAAGATGTGGTTGTTCAGGGAACTCCACAAGTCGTGCGTGAGGCACTTGTGCTCGTCCTGGCAGTTCTCCATCCCGCCACACGGGGTTGCGTCGATCGGCTCGTCCACAGCCACGATGATGTCCGCGACGCAGATGTCCTCGGCACGGCGGGCCAGGGTGTAACCGCCCCCCGGACCGCGGGTGCTGTTCACCAGGGACTGTCGGCGCAGCTTGCCGAACAACTGCTCGAGATAGGACAGGGAGATCTTCTGGCGCTGGCTGATCTCGGCCAGCGTGACGGGGCCCTGCCCGTCGCGCATGGCGAGATCGATCATCGCGGTTACGGCGAAACGCCCTTTGGTCGTGAGTCGCATGGTTTCCCTCAATAAAGACAGTTTCCCCGATGCGGGGAGAAAGCCCTCTTTTACTTGAGTGATTTACTCAAGTATAAGAGACCGTGGGTACATCGATCAACCATTACGACGGTGGTCCCAAAAAACTTTAGAGGAATCATGGACTCCCGACGCCTTTCAAAGGGTCTTTCAACCCTTCTGGCGACGCGCTTTTGCTGCTCTGAAACGCAGCCACTGTACGCAGCACACCCCGGAGAACGCGCACCTCCTCGGCTTCCAGCCGGACCCGCGCGACCAGACGACGCAGGCGCGGCAACAGACGCTTCGGATTGGCAGGGTCGAAAAAGCCGATCCCGGCCAGCACCTCCGCCAGGTGCTCGTGCAAGCGTTCGATGTCCTCATGCCGGGCAAGTTCCGCCTCCGACTGCTCGGGAAGTTCTCCCCCTAGCACCGCCTGCCTGAGCTCGTAGGCGAAGATCTGCACCGCCGCCGCGAGGTTCAACGAGGTGTAGGCCGGGTTGCAGGGAATCATCGCGGCGAGGTTGCAGGCGCGTACCTCCTCCACGCCGAGCCCGTTGGCCTCGGTGCCGAACACGAAGGCTACCTCGGCGTCACGCGCCACCGCTGCCGCCCGGACCGCCGCTTCCCGGCAGGGCACGAGTTCGTGCGACATCTCGTAGGCGTGGCTGACGGTGGCCACAGCCAGTACCGTGCCTCGCAGGGCCTCCTCCAGGCTGGCGCAGACCCGCGCCCCGTCCAGCACGTCGAGGGCGTTGGAACTCAGGGCATCGGCCTCAGGGTCGGGAAAGCGCCGCGGGTTCACCAGCACCAGATGGCTCAGCCCCATGGTCTTCATGGCCCTGGCGGCAGAACCGATGTTGCCCGGATGGCTCGGATGGGACAGGACGACACGGACGTTACGCAGCGCGTTGAACTCGGTCATGGGGGGATCGAAAGGATAGAATCGGGGATTCACCGGACATCACGCCAGCAGGCGCGCCTCCCCATGCATCCCATGCTCAACATCGCCGTCAAGGCCGCGCGCCGCGCCGGAAACATCATCGTGCGCGCCTCCGACAATCTGGACGCCCTGACGGTGCGTCACAAGTCCCTGAACGATCTGGTGTCGGAGGTGGACCGCGCCGCCGAGGAGGCGATCATCGAGACGCTCCGGAGCGCCTACCCGGAGCATGCGATTCTAGCCGAGGAGAGCGGCGCCACCGGTGATTCGGAGTACGTCTGGATCATCGATCCTCTCGACGGCACCACCAACTTCCTGCACGGCTTTCCCGTCTACTGTGTTTCCATCGCCCTGGCCCACAAGGGGGTGGTGCAGCACGGCGTGGTCTACGACCCGACCCGCAACGACCTGTTCACGGCCTCCCGCGGGGGCGGTGCCTTCCTGAACGAACGGCGCATCCGCGTCGCCCGGCGCGACCGGCTGATCGACTGCCTGCTCGCCACCGGCTTCCCGTTCCGCATGTTCGAGCACGTCGACACCTACGTCGCCATGATGAAGGACTTCATGCAGAAGACAGCCGGCATCCGTCGCCCCGGCGCCGCAGCCCTCGACCTCGCCAACGTCGCCGCCGGGCGCATGGACGGCTTCTGGGAAATCGGCCTGTCGCCATGGGACATGGCGGCAGGCGCCCTGATGGTGCAGGAGGCGGGCGGCCTTGTGGGGGACCTCCAGGGCGACGAAGGCTGGCTCGAGTCGGGCCGCATCGTCGCCGCCAACCCGCGCATCTTCCCGCAGATGCTGCAGGTCATCGGCGCCCACCTCTCGCCCGCGCTGCGCCTCTCCGCCGACAGCTGAACTCCGGGACGGAAGGCGCCCGCCCGCAGCCGTGACACGCCAGAGCCAGACACCGTCGGAAAGCGCGGATGGCGCAAGCCCGCCCCCGGGACATACGCCGGTCATGCGCCAGTACCTGGGCTTCAAGGCGCAGCACCCGGACAAGTTGCTGTTCTTCCGAATGGGCGACTTCTACGAGCTGTTCTACGAGGACGCACAGAAGGCCGCCCGGCTGCTGGACATCACCCTCACCCGCCGGGGAACGTCCGCCGGAGAGCCCATTCCCATGGCGGGTGTGCCCTTCCACGCAGCCGAGCAGTACCTCGCGCGACTGATCCGCCTGGGCGAGTCGGTCGCAATCTGCGAACAGATCGGCGACCCCGCGCTGGCCAAGGGCCCGGTGGAGCGGCAGGTCGCCCGCATCGTCACGCCCGGCACGCTGACCGACGCCGCCCTGCTGGACGAGCGCCGCGAGAACGTGCTGCTGGCCGTGGCTCCGGCCGGCTCGCGGGTCGGGCTGGCCTGGCTGTCGCTGGCCTCGGGAGCCTTCCGCGTGCTCGAGACCACGGCCTCGGCGCTGGGCTCGGAGCTCGCCCGACTCGGTCCGTCCGAGATCCTCTGCCCCGAGACCGCGACCCTGGCAGAGATCGAGTCCGCCGGCGTACCACGGCGTCGCCTGCCGGACTGGCATTTCGACGTCGAGGCGGCGCGCCTCGCGCTCACCGACCTGTTCCGTACCCGGGACCTCGATGGCTTCGGCGCCGCCGGGCTGGGCCCGGGCCTGGGGGCGGCCGGCGCGCTGGTGCAGTACGCCCGCGCCACCCAGGGGTCGGCCATGGCCCACGTCACCGGACTGGCCGTCGAACATGCCGACGCCCTCGTGGTGCTCGACGCGGTCACGCGTCGCAACCTCGAGATCAGCGAGACACTGCGCAGCGAGCCTGCACCGACCCTTCTGTCCACGCTCGACACCTGCGTCACTGCCATGGGCAGCCGCCTGCTGCATCACTGGCTGCACCACCCGCTGCGCGACCGCGCGATGCTGC
Source organism: Burkholderiales bacterium (assembly GCA_044370825.1). GTDB lineage: Bacteria > Pseudomonadota > Gammaproteobacteria > Burkholderiales. The sequence goes on from JBILUV010000163.1 coordinate 3,741, forward strand.
GCGCGCGGCTGGACGCGGTCGCACGGCTGGCTGCGCCGGCGCACGAGGCGGTGCGTGCGGCCCTGGCCGACATCGCCGACGTCGAGCGCATCGCGGCACGTGTCGCCCTGCGCTCGGCCCGGCCGCGCGACCTGTCCGGACTGCGCGACACGCTGGTCCGACTGCCCGCACTGGCGGCTGTCGCCACCGACATCGACAGCCCGCGCGTCGTCGCGCTCGCGGCGGACCTGCGCCCGGACCCTGAAATCGGCGCCCTGCTGCTGCGCGCCCTGCAGGAAACTCCGGCCGCGGTGCTGCGCGAGGGTGGTGTCATCGCCGAGGGCCATGACGCGGAACTCGACGATCTGCGCGCCATCCAGTCCGACGCAGGACAGTTCCTGCTGGCGATGGAACAGCGGGAACGCGAGCGCACCGGCATCGCCAACCTCAAGGTCGAGTACAACCGCGTCCACGGCTTCTACATCGAGATCACCAACGCCAACGCGGAGCGCGTGCCAACCGACTACCGTCGGCGCCAGACCCTGAAGAACGCCGAGCGGTACATCACCCCGGAACTCAAGGCCTTCGAGGACAAGGCGCTCTCCGCCCAGGACCGCGCACTGGCCCGGGAGAAGCTGCTGTACGAGGCCCTGCTCGACACCCTGGCGCCGCACATCCCGGCGCTGCAGGCGGCGGCCGCCGCGGTGGCAGAACTCGACGTGCTGTCGTGCTTCGCCGAACGTGCGCGCAGTCTCGATCTCGTGGCGCCGGTGCTCGACGACAGCGAGGGCGTCCACATCGAGTCCGGTCGCCATCCGGTGGTGGAGGCCCAGGTCGAGCAGTTCGTGGCCAACGACAGCCGCCTGTCGCCCGGCCGTCGCCTGCTGCTCATCACAGGTCCGAACATGGGCGGCAAGTCGACCTACATGCGGCAGGTGGCGCTCATAGTGCTGCTGGCCAACTGCGGGTCCTTCGTGCCCGCACGCAGCGCACGCATCGGCCCGGTGGACCGCATCTTCACCCGCATCGGCGCAGCGGACGATCTCGCCGGGGGCCGTTCCACCTTCATGGTCGAGATGACCGAAGCGGCGAACATCCTTCACAACGCCACGCCGCGTTCGCTGGTGCTGATGGACGAGATCGGCCGCGGCACCTCGACCTTCGACGGCCTGTCGCTCGCCTGGGCCATCGCCCGCCACCTGGTGGAACGCAACCGCTGCCTGTGCCTGTTCGCCACCCATTATTTCGAACTGACGCGTCTCGCCGAAGAGTATCGCGAGGTGGCGAACGTCCACCTCGACGCGGTCGAGCACCGCGATCGCATCGTTTTCCTGCACGCGCTGGAGGAAGGACCGGCGTCACGCAGCTACGGTCTGCAGGTGGCGCAGCTGGCAGGGGTGCCGCCCGGTGTGATCCGCAGCGCGCGGCGCAAGCTGGTCGACCTGGAAAGCGCCGCCGCGCCCCAGGGCGATCTGTTCGCCCCGCCTTCGGCGCCGGCTGAAGCCGAGGCGGGCGAACCCCACCCCGCACTGGAACGCCTCGCCAGCCTCGACCCGGACGCCATGAGCCCGCGCGAGGCGCTGGATGCCTTGTACGCCTTGCGCACTCTGCTGCAATGAACTGCCACCCGAGCACACCCGGCGCGCAGCCCGCCGACACCGGCCGGAGCCCCGCATGATCCATGACGCCATCGTCGTCGGCAGCGGCCCGGCGGGCAGTTTCTGCGCCTGGCAGCTCGCCGCCGCGGGTGCCTCGGTGCTGCTGCTGGAGAAGGCCCGGCTGCCGCGACCCAAAGTCTGCGGCGGCGCCCTGTCGCGCAAGGCGCTGCAGCTCGCCGGCTGCGACCTCTCGCCAATCGTCCACAACGCGGTGCGCCGCGCCACCATCACCTGGCGCGGCGAGACCTCCGCCGACGTGGTGCTCGACGACGTCGGTGCCTGCACCACGGTGCGCGCCGAGTTCGACGCCTTCCTGGCCCGGCGCGCCCAGGACGCCGGTGCCGACCTGCGCGACGGCACCACCTTCCTGGATGCTGTCGACCAGGGCGATGCCATCGAGGTCAGGACCTCCGCCGGCAGCTTCCGAGGCCGTTACCTCATCGGCGCGGACGGCGTCGGCAGCCAGGTACGAAAACGCGTGTTCGGCGACACCGCCGTGCGCCAGGTGCCGTCGGTGGAGGTGCTGTTGCAGGTGTCCGACGCCACCCTGGCGGACTTCCACGACCGCGCCCTGTTCGACCTCGGCGGCATGGAGCGCGGCTACGGCTGGATCTTCCCGAAACGAGACCACCTCAACGTCGGCATCTACTCGCCCCTGGGCGGCAGGCAGATGCGCGCCCAGCTCGACGCCTTCCTGCAACTGCACGCCCCCCTGCGCGGCGCGGCGGTGCTGAGCCGCGTCGGCTATGCCATCCCGCTGTTCGACCGGCGCCGCCGTCTCGCCAGCGGCCGCGCCCTGCTGCTGGGCGACGCCGCCGGCTGTGCGGAAGGCGTCTACGGCGAGGGCATCTACTTCGCCATGACCACCGGTCGTATCGCCGCCGAGGCGATCGCGACGGCCCCCGATGCACAGGCGGGCACGCGTTACGCCACCGAGGTCACGCGCACGCTGGCCCCCGAGCTCACCTGCTCCAACTGGATCGGCCGCGGCTACTTCACGTTTCCGCGCTTCGCCTTCCGGCACCTGGCGATGGATCCGCGCGGACAGGCGAAATTCGCCGGCATCATCACCGGCGAGACGAGCTACCGCGACTGTCTGTGGAGTGCGATCCGGGGCGCACCACGCTGGCTGCTGCGCAGCCGGGGCGCCTGAGCGCGGATCTGGCACCGTGGGCGCTCCGGAGGCTGACGCGCGCGGCGATGCGACGGGCTCCAGGATCATCGCCCACCTGGACATGGACGCCTTCTACGCGTCGGTGGAACTGCTGCGCCACCCCGAACTGAAAGGGCTGCCGGTGGTGATCGGCGGTGGCCGGCGAAACCACCAGGCGGCCGATGATGGGGGGACACGGCGTTTCGCCACGCTGTCGGACTATGCCGGGCGCGGTGTGATCACCACCGCCACGTATGCCGCCCGCGCCTTCGGGGTGCATTCCGGCATGGGGCTCATGAAGGCTGCGGCGCTGTGCCCGCAGGCCGTGCTGCTGCCCGTGGACTTCGAGGAGTACCGTCGCTACTCGCGCCTGTTCAAGGCGGCCGTCGCCGACGTTGCGCCGGTGATCGAGGACCGCGGCATCGACGAGATCTACATCGACCTCGGCGGCCTGCCCGGCGCCCGCGAGGACCACGGCCGCGCCATCGCGCAGCGCATCAAGACGCGGGTCCGCGAGGCCACGGGACTCACCTGTTCCATCGGCCTGTCCCCCAACAAGCTGCTGTCCAAGATCTGCTCGGACCTGGACAAACCGGACGGGCTCACCGTGGTCTCGCAGGCGGACATTCCGCACGTCATCTGGCCCCTGCCCGCGCGGCGCATAAATGGCATCGGCCCGAAGGCGGCTGCCCGTCTCGAGAGCCTCGGCATCCGCAGCATCGGCGAACTCGCCGCGGCGTCACCGCTCTGGCTGGTAGAGCACTTCGGCCGCAGCTACGGGCAGTGGCTGCACGACGCCGCACACGGACGGGACGAGCGCCCGGTGATCACCCACCACGACCCCAAGTCGTTCAGCCGCGAGACGACCTTCGAGCGCGACCTGCACCCGCGCCACGACCGGGACGCTCTCGGCGCCATCTTCACCCGGCTGTGCGAACAGGTGGCCGCCGATCTGGACCGCAAGGGCTTCGTTGGCCGCATGGTGGGCGTGAAGTTGCGCTATGACGACTTCCGCACCGTCACCCGCGACCGCAGCATCGATCACCACACCGCCGACGCGAAGGAGATCCGCCGCATTGCCGGCGAGTGCCTGAAGCGTGTGCCGCTCGACCAGCGACTGCGGTTGCTGGGTGTGCGCGTCGGCTCGGTCGTCCGACGGGATGCGTTTGCACATGCCCGCGTCAGCACTGAAACCATGGCGGTACAGGAATCCCTGCCGTTGTTCGACAGCGGCACCGGGGGCCAATGAATTCACCCGTGTAGTGCGCAGCAGGGCGTTGGCATCGGGCCTCGCCGCAGCCGCCGCTGGCACCATCGGGAGGCCTGCTGTCAGCCCGCATCCAGGGGAACCACGCGTGCGGGCGCCGACACCTCGCCATCGCCCCCGAGCCTTAGCAGCGAGCGCGCCAGCGACGAGGTGCTGGGGTTGTCGACGAACACGCAGCGCTTGCCGGTACGCCTGCAGAAGTCCTTCACCCGCCAATAGGCGTTGGGCTGATGCAGCCGGTCTGACAGATGACCAGATCAGCGGCGGAGAGCGCCGCGTCGAGGGAGCCCTGGTGGTGCTCGATACCTCCGTCGTGGTGGG
>JBILUV010000206.1:0-6631 GCA_044370825.1 Burkholderiales bacterium
GCACCAGCCTGTTCCACCAGATCGCGATAGCCGGCGACGTTGCCCGGGCGACCGCCGACGCACACCACCGTCTTGCTCGCCAGGGCCGGGCCGATGCGGTCCAGACCGTGGCATGGCGCCGGGACGGCGACTGCCGGCGGGTTGGGACGGTCGGACGACTGCACCACCGCTGTCCGCCGCCCCTGTTCGAGCTGATCGCGCAGGTGTGCATTGCGCGCCTCCATGTCCCGGACCCGCTCCGCGAGTTGCTGCAACCTGCGCTCGCGCCGTATCGAGGCCTCGAATCCGGGCGGGGACGATTTCAGCGCGTCGAGGTCCCGGTTCAGGCTGTCGATGCGGGCGTCCCTGCCCGCGATGAGCGCGCGCAACCGCAGCGCCCCTGCGCGCAAGGCCTCGATCTCGCGCGTCCGGTCCTCCAGCAGGCGGGTGCAGCGCTCCTGCACCCGGCCGAGCTCCCGTGCCAGGATCGCGTTCTCCGACACCACGGCATTGAAGCGGGAGACCTCCACGCGTGCCGCGGCGCCCGCCTGATGCTGGAGCATGTGCATGTCCCTGAGAACCCTCCCTTCGAGGGCGCCGCCGCACCGGGGGTGGGTCAGCACCGCCCAGAGGGCAGCCACGACGTCGCCACGCCCGAGCGCATCCGCCCACAGGGCAGCAAGAGTGGTCTCGTCCTTGGCCGGTCTGAACGCCTCGACGGCGAGGCGATGGCGATGGTCGAGTTCCCGCTGCATCTGCTCCGACAGCGGCCCGCGCTGCCGACAGGCGGCCACCGCCGTTTCATGCACGCTGTAGTCATCAGCGCCGGGATCCACGCCTCCAACCTTCATCACCATCTGCCGCAGCGTGGTCAGCTGGAAGCACACCCCCACGACCGGGCAGTGGCATTCCATGGGCAGTTCCCACAGCCTTCGACGGCGGGAGCCTTGGGCAGTCCTGGGGTTGATCGCGCATCGATCACACATGAGTCCTCCTGCAGGCGGATCGTCCGGCGTCGATGGTTTTCAAGGCCCCGACGACCGATGGCAGGATATTAAATGCGAATTGTTCTTATTATCAAGCAGGGCCATGGAAGTGTCATGCTTGAGCCGTTCGGGCTCGCGACCGGCGCCCTCCGCGGCGCACGCGGCAATCCAGTCAGTGCGGCGACATCACGGGCCGACGGGCGCCCCGTCCCACCGCCCCCCCACGCATCGTCAGATGGCAGAGTCTCAGCGCGCTGTGAACCCGCCGTCGATCACGAACTCGGCGCCGGTGACGAACGCTGACTCGTGGCTGAGCAGGTAGACGACACACCAAGCGATGTCATCCGGCTCGCCCATGCGGCCGAGCGGGTGCGCCGCTGCCGCCGCCGCGCGCGCGGCCTCGAGGTCCGGACTGTTGGCGCGCAGGTGGTTCTCCACCATGGGCGTCCAGATGTACCTGGGATGGATGGAATTGAACCGGATCTGCTGCGGCGCGTACTGGATGGCGTCGTTCTTGGTCATCAACCGGACAGCGCCCTTGGACGCGTGATAGGGCGGCACCGAGCCCAGGCCCACAAGGCCGGCGATGGACGACAGGTTCACCACGCTGCCACCCCCGGCCCGCATCAGATGCGGCAACGCATGCTTGGTGGCAAAGAACACCCCCTTGACGTTGACCGCCTGCACACGGTCCCACTGGGCTTCGCTGGTTTCGTGCGTCGGGCTGTTGCTTCCGGAAATCCCGGCGTTGTTCACCAGACCGTGCAGTCCGCCGAAATGCGCCGCTGCCGCTTCGAGCGCGGACTTCACCTGTGCCTCGCTCGACACATCGCGGTGCCAGAAGGCCACGCAACGCCCGCGACCCCGCAATTCCGCCGCCAGGGCTTCGCCCTCGGCATCGAGCACATCCAGCAACGCGACGGCAGCGCCCTCCTCGCTGGCCCGCTCGACACACGCGCGCCCGATCCCGACCGCACCTCCGGTCACCGCCACGACCACATTTCCGAGCCTGCCCATGGCCACCCCCCGTCCGGTCGACATTTACATTTTGTCAATGTAACGGGAACGAAGCGCCGCGCCTTGTCCTGGATCAAGCCGATGCCACAAAGAGGCATATGCCGCGGGAAGAAGCGGCCGAATACTCGATCGTCAGAGAGCGTGCGCCCACCCGCTCCGACCGGTCACCAGGGTACCCGTGGACAGCGCGCGGGTTCGCCCAGCAGGATGTGGAAGCGGTCGGTCTCGCGCCCGCCGAGCGTCGCGCCGAGTCCCGCTTCGAAGGCATCGGTCGGCTCGCCCAGGATCCGCATCGGAAGCAGGTTGAAGGTGTAGTCCTCGAGTTCGTCGACCCCGGGCACCCCGCGATCCTCGTGCACGATCTCGTAGCCCCAAGACCAACCGATCAGCGCGGCGACTTCGTAGCGGTCGTCGCTCACCCGCTCCGGGTCGGGCCCAGCACTGGCGTCGATCACGCAGACCAGCCAGGTCTCGAACTCCATCGCAACGACACCATGCCGGCGCGCACTCGCCAGAAAGGCGCGCGGCCGGTCGTCGAAAACCGGAAACTCCCCCTCGTCGTACCACGGCAAGGCGTCGAAGCCGCGCACTACCGTGTGGAAGCGGCCCTGTGCGTCCACGGCATGCTGCTGCATGCCAAACGGCGGCGCGTCGACGAATCGCAGTGGCAGCCTGACCGCAGGCTCGCGGCTCCAGCGGAAGTCACCGGCCTCGAAGCGAGTAATGACCTGAAGGTAGTGAAATTCTCGCGCCTGTTCCCGGAATCCGCGGAAGCGCCCGCGTATGTTCACACCCTGCCGCTCGAACGCCGGGGTGGGGTCTCCATCGAAGAATCGCCGATACCAGGCGATCTCCATTGAGCCGCACACCACCTGCCCGCACGGAACGGGACGGATCCATGACCCGGGCGCCTGGGCCTGACAGGCCGTGCCAAGACAGAAAAGCAATGCAGCTCCGATCCAGCCTCGCGGCAGGGTGCCGATGAACTGCACCGACATCCCGGTGCGCGGTACCGGCTTCGGGCCCCTGTGCCGCGCCTGCAGGGTCGACGCCCGCAACCGCGGGCCGCGCGAGGAGCCGAGGCGTGTCACGGCATCTTGCATCCAGACGAATGCGTAACGGCCGGAGGGCGTCTCCGCCCGGGGAAAGGGAACTCCAGCATCGGGCGCTGCATCGGTCGTAGACCCCGGGAGGCCGGAGGAGGGGCCTCCCGGGCGCAGGCGGCGTCGGTCAGGCCTTCTTCGACCAAGCGCTGCACCAACCTTTCGCGGCGACCTGACGGCCGGCGAAGATCGGGCACCCGCCCCAGGCGTCCCCGGCCTTGCCCTGGAACAGCGCACAGTTCGCGCACTGCTGCTGGGCGGCGTGCTTGGGATACTTGGCCTTGTCGACCTTGGTCGTGTCATGCCGATAGCCAAGGCTGACAGCCTGGGCATCCTTCTCCTCGACCTTGCCGCCCTGGGCGGCGGCGAGACCCGTGGCGCCTGCGAGAGCGCAGGCGCCTGCTGCGAGGAATCGGCGGCGATGCAGTGGTGCGGGGTTCATGGCAAATGCTCCTGGTGATGGGTTACCGGCGTTCAGACCATGCGTCGCTGCGGCGGTTCGCGGGCGCTGCTCACGCGCCGCGCGCGGTGCGGCTCCGCACCTGGACAAGGGCGTGCCGTCCAACCCTCCAGGCATACCGCTGCCGGGACTCCGCCGGTGGACCGCCCCGTCGAGGGCGTCCCCGACGGGGAGACGCGCCGGAGGCCACCCGGACGGCGTATTCGATTCCGGCGCATGCAGCACCCGGCGGCGATCCCGCGCGCGGTCCCCGGCTGGCATCCGCCCGGGGGGGCCGGAGGCGGCAGGCGCGTCGCGGTCAGTCGCTTCCCTTCCCGTCCCGCCGGGGTGAGGGAGCATTCCAGGCCTGGTCCTCCAGGCGATACCCCTGTGAGCGCAGATCCTCCTGCATCTCGCGCTCGAACTGTTCCCGTGCCTGCCGCACCCGGGCGACGAGGTCGGTCTCGTCGTGGCGCGCCCCCGCCGCGCCGCGCAGGAAATCGTTGGAGTAGCGGCGGAACCGGTCGGCGAGCTGGCGCGCCTCGAACCGGTCGTGACCGATCGCCTCCAGGGCCGCACGCGCACTGCGCAGCGAACTCTCGAACACCTCCCGCTCGATGTCCTGGGCCCCTGCGTCGTGCAGCGTCATCGCGTGCAGAGCGTCGCGCGCCCGGGCGATGACGCGAACGTGCGGATGGCGATGCCGCAGTTCGTGAACCAGCCGGTTGCACTGCTCGACATCGTCGATCGCGACGACCACGGCTCTGGCGTGTTCCACGCCGGCAGCGTGCAGCAGGTCCGGCTGGGTGGCGTCGCCGAAGTGGACCTTGAAGCCGAAGCGCCGTGCCGAATCGACGGTGTCGGCATCATGGTCGATGACGGTCGGCCGGACACCCGTGCCGAGCAGCACCCGTCCCACCGTCTGCCCGTAGCGGCCGAAGCCGGCGAGGATCACCGGCGCATGCCCGTCCTCGATCGCGTCGGCCGGCCGCTGTTCGCCCGGCCCGCGCGGCCACCGGTCGTGCAGGATCAGCAACAGCGGCGTGGTGACCATCGACAGCGCGGCCACGAGCGTCAGCAGGTCGGCATCGCCAGGCGCCAGCGCTCCAGCCGATCTGGCCGCCGCGAGCACCACGAAGGCGAACTCGCCGACCTGGGACAGCAGCAGTGCCAGAAGCGTCCGCGCCTCCCCCCTGAGCGCCACCCGCGGCGCCAGCCACCACAGGCCGAAGGCCTTCAGGACCACGACCAGGAGGAGTCCCGCCACAACGGGCACCGGCGCGGAGACGAGCAGACCGAGCTGCATGCTCATGCCGACAGCGATGAAGAACAGACCCAGCAGCAGTCCCTTGAAAGGAAGAATGTCGTTTTCCAGGGCATGCCGGTATTCCGAACTCGCGAGCAGCACGCCGGCGACGAACGCACCAAGACCCATGGACAAACCGACCCGCTCCATCAGGGCCGCGACGCCGAGCACCAGCAGCAGCGCGAAGGCGGTGAACAGCTCCCGCACCTGCATGCGCGCCACGAGGCGCATGGCCGGATAGGCGAGATGGCGTCCGGCGAGCACGACGCCCACCAGGGTGGCGATCTGCACCAGCAGCCCCCGACCGCCACCCCCGCCGTGCGCAGCGGCTCCGCCTGGGTCCGTGGTGCCGAGAAGGGCGACCAGGGCGAGCAGAGGAATGGCCGCAATGTCCTGGAAGAGCAGCATGGAGAAGGCGCTGCGCCCGAGTGGCAGACCCATCAGGCGGCGCTCCTGCAGGATCGCCACGACGATGGCTGTCGAGGAGAGGGCCAGCGCCAGGCTGGCGATCAGCGCACCCTGCCAGCGCCACCCGAGGAGGAGGCCCGCCGCAAACAGCAACGCGGCGCAAACGAACATCTGCAGCGCGCCACCGCCGAACACGGCGGCACGCATCGCCCACAGCCGCCGCGGCTCGAGCTCCAGTCCGATGACGAACAGCATCAGGACGACGCCCAGTTCCGACAGGTGCAGGATCGATTGGGGATCCGTGACCAGCGCGAACCCGACCGGACCGATGGCAATGCCCGCGACGAGGTAACCCAGGACGGCGCCCAGACCGAGCCGCACGGCGATCGGCACGACCACGAGCGCTGCGGCGAGGAACAGCAACGCCTCCCTCATGCCATGCCTCCTCGCTTTTCGTCCAGATCGGCACGGTACCGCTGGAGCGCCGCGGCCAGCGCCCGCGTGTGAGCCGCGCGCTCCGAGGGCGGGGTGGCGTGCCCTCCGTGCACCACGAAAGGCGGCAGCCAGTCCATGCCGCAGTAGCGCGCTGTCTGTTCGACAGGCGGGACGAAATCCTCGAACGGCCGCCCGTGGCTGCCCTCCGGCTGGTAGGCCGACTGCGCCGCGCCGGCGCTGCAGACCCACCATGCCGTCCTGCCGTGGAGGGCAGTACCCCCCGGGCCGTACGCCCAGCCATGGAGAAGCACCTGCTCGAACCAGTGCTTGAGCAGCGCCGGCACGCCGTACCAGTACACCGGAGCCAGCCAGATGACCAGCGAGGCCCGCGCCAGTGCCTGCTGTTCCGCCCGGACATCGATATCGAAATCGGGGTACCGCTCATAGAGGCTGCGGCAGTCCGTATCCGGCGCCGCCGCCAGGACCTGCAACAGCCCCCGGGTGATCTGTGAACGCCCCGGCCGGGGATGGGCGTGGATGATCAGGGTCGGGGCTGGCATGGCAATCCCCATGGACCAGGAATGCGACGTCGGCATCGGACAATTCGTCGAGCCGACCAGGGCCACCAGCGCCTGACGAGGCCGGCAGACCGGATCGCACCGACAGCCAATTCGCTGCGATCCCGATGAGCATCGGTGCCCGCCTCGGTTTCAGTGCCGACCCGCTGACGTCTTCCGGCCGCCTCCCCCATCAGCGCCCCTCTCCCATGTCCCACGCGACGGACCCGCCACTGATCATGAACGATTCCGCCGCCGAAGTCCCGCCGGGACCGCGGCATCTGTCGCCCGCCTGGAAGACTGCGGGCCGCGGCTGGTCCACCCGCGGCGGCATGCGGAACGTTCACCGAGTTGCTCCGTCGAAAACAGGGCTGCCCTGGGTCGCAGGTCGCCCGTGGCGC
>JBILUV010000335.1:0-3608 GCA_044370825.1 Burkholderiales bacterium
GGCGGCTTCCGCCGACCCGGACGGCGACATGCGCCGCCCGGGTCGGGGATGGTTCTCAGCCGCTTACAGCTTCGGGAACGGGTTCGGCTCGATCAGCGCCGACTCGTAGATCATGTCGACCTGGCCGTCGGGGCGGAACGTGCCGATGCGGGCGTGCTTCCACAGGTGATGATTCGACGCGTGGAACTTGACCTTGCCCTCGGGCCCGTCGAACTCGAGGTTGGAGGACGCCGCCACGACCTTCTCCACCTCGAGGCTCTTGGCCTTCTCGACCGCCATCTTCCACAGGTACACCGAGGTGTAGCCGCAGGCGAGCGTGTCACCCGTCACACGGCCGGCGCCGTACTTGGCCTTGAAGGCCTTGACGAACTTGTCGTTGGCCGGGTTCTTGAGGCTCTGGAAATAACCCATGCAGGTGAGCGTGCCGGCGGTGTTGTCGGCACCGATCCCGGACACCTCCTCCTCGGAAACCGCAAGCGAGAGAATCGTCTGGTTCTTGCCGGTGATGCCGGCTGCGGTCAGCTGCTTGAAGAACGCCACGTTGGAGCCACCCACCACACAGTTGAGGATGACGTCCGGCTTGGCCGCCTTGATCTTGTTGATCTCGGAGGAGAACTCGATGTGGCCCAGCGGGTAGTAGCCCTCGCCGGCCAGCTTGCCACCGAGACGCGCGAGGGTTGCCTTGGCGATCTTGATGGTGGTACGGGGCCAGATGTAGTCGGAGCCGATCATGTAGAAGCTCTTGCCCTTGTTCTTGTAGAGCCACTCCATGGCGGCGATCACGGACTGCGTGGCCTCCTGGGCGGTGTACATGATGTTGGGCGACTGCTCGAGGCCTTCGTAATAAGTCGGGTAGTACAGCAGACCCTTCAGCTTCTCGAACACGGGAAGCACGGCCTTGCGCGAGGCGGAGGTGTAGCAGCCCATGACTGCCGCCACCTTGTCCTTCTCGATCAGCTTGCGCGCCTTCTCGGCGAAGGTGGGCCAGTCGCTGGCGCCGTCCTCGATCACCGGGTCGATCATCATGCCCATCACGCCGCCGGCCTTGTTGATCTCCTCGATCGCGAGCATCTCGGCATCGACCACCGACTTCTCGGCGATGGCGATGGTGCCGGTGAGGGAGTGAAGAATGCCGACCTTGACCTTGTCGGCGGCTCCGGCGCTGCGGATGTTGATCATCGGAAACGGCAAGGCGCTGGCTGCCGCGATCGCCGTGGACGTCTTGATGAACTGTCGTCTGTTCAGGTTGCTCACTGCTCTTCCCCTTTTGCTGGTTAGGTTTGGAACACTCAACGAACTGACTGCACTGCTCCGCACGATTCGGGCGCCCACCCGCCGGACCGCAAAAAAAAGCCCGCTCCCCGAGTGATCGGGGAGCGGGCTTCTTTGCCGTTGCGCTGCGAGACGTCCTTGTCTGCGCGGCGCGGAATCGAAAGTCAGTACAGCGTTTCACGGCCGGCAGCTTTGTGTCAAGAATGCCGGCATCACAGCGCGTTTTTGCAAGACCCGGGCCTGCGGCCGCAGCCGGTCTCGACCGCGACCGGAATAGATTGCGATGTCGTCACGCAAACCAATGACATGTCGCCGTTTTCGACCTGTGATCGAGGCCATGGCAAGGCGCTGCGGCGGGTCGGCACGGCTGCCTGCAAAAGGATTGTTGCAGCACGCCAATGGTGCAAATCCACAGGCGCTTGCCCCACAATTGGGCCGTCCAGGGTATCCGGTTGGCCGCGTCGGGTGGGCGTGGTCTGGCGGGACGTCGTTTCACGGTCTGCATCGACAGGCGGACCGGCTCTTGCTAACAATCGCGGCACGCACGACCTCACGCCCACCCGCCCGCCCAGCGCAAGGAAGCGCAGCGGGCACACACCGCGAGCACACAATGAATAACAGCACATGACCTCAAGCCCCAATGAACCGGTCCGCATCGGAGTCCTGTTCTCCCAGACCGGAGTGACCTCGGTGATCGAGACCTCGCAGCGGATCGGCACCCTGCTCGCCATCGAGGAGATCAACGCCGCAGGCGGGATAGACGGGCGGGAGCTGCAGATCGTCTCCTACGACCCGCAGTCGCGACAGTCCCGCTACCGGGCGCTGGCAGAGAAACTCATCGTCGAGGACGGCATACGCGTCATCGCCGGCTGCTACATGTCCAGTACCCGCAAGGCCGTGATCCCGGTACTGGAGCGCTGGAATGCGCTGCTGCTGTATCCGACGCTCTACGAGGGCTTCGAGTACTCGCGCAACGTCTTCTACACCGGGGCCGCGCCGAACCAGAACAGCGTGCAGCTGGCCGAGTTCATGACCCGACGCTTCGGGTCGCGCGTCTTCATGGTCGGCTCCGATTACGTCTATCCCTACGAGACCAACCGCATCATGAGCGATCTCGTGCTGGAGCGCGGGGGCGCCAAGGTGGGCGAACACTACCTGCCACTGGACGCGACCCAGGCCGACTACACGGCCCTCACGAGGCTGGTGCGCGAGTCATCGCCCAGTTTCATCTTCTCCACCGTGGTCGGCGAAGGCACAGCCATGCTGTACCGGGCCTACCGCGAGGCCGGCCTCGATCCCGGACGCTGCCCGATCGCCAGCCTCACCACGTCAGAGGCCGAGGTCCAGCACATGGGGGCCGACCTGGCGGAGGGCCACATCACCTCGGCCCCCTACTTTCACAGCCTCGCCAGCGAGGCGAACGTGCGGGTCGTCACCGCGCTGCGGCACCGCTTCGGCGAACATCAGGTGGCCAACCAGTGCTTCGAGGCGGCGTATTTCCAGATCCACCTGCTGGCGGACGCGATGCGCCGCGCCGACCCGGACGACCCGGATGCCCTGCTGCGCACGCTCCCGGGGTCCGAGTTCGACGCCCCCCAGGGTCGGGTGCGCATCGACGAGGAGAACCACCACACCCACCTGTACCCGCGCATCGGCCGCGTCAACGCGCGCGGTCACTTCGACGTGCTGGAGGAGACGCGCGTCCGGGTCCGCCCCGACCCCTACCTCGTCTCCCACACGCTCCAGGACTGGTCGATGCGCACCGCACTCAAGTCGAGCGTGGCCTGACCTGAACGCGAGCGAACACATGAAGAACTCCGCCTCAGGCACATCGCGTCTGCTGCGGGACCTCCGGTCGCTGGACGTGGTGGTGTTCCACCCCGACGACGCCGATGGCCAGGAGCTGATCGCCCAGTTGCGCCGGATCGGTTGCCACGTGCAGGCGTTCTGGCCGCCAAGGGAACGGCTCGCCGGCGAGCCGGACGTCGTTTTTCTCGCGGTCCGGCCCGAGGTGGCCTCGTTCGATCCCGCCTGGGCGAAGCGCGACGACGCCCCGCCGCTGATCGTGGTGGTCAACTACGAGAACCCGACCATGGTGGAGAGCGTGCTGCGCATGAACGCGCTCGGCGTGGTCGCCTCGCCGGTCAAGTCATTCGGGCTGCTCACGGCCATCGTGGTGGCCCGCAGCCAGGTCGAGCGGGAACGCGAGCGCACTCGCTACGTCGCCAAGCTGGAGCAGCGCCTGGCCAGCCAGCGCAAGCTCGCCAAGGCCAAGACCATCCTGATGCAGACGCGCTCCATTTCCGAGGACGACGCCTACCGCCTGATACGCGACC
>JBILUV010000295.1:0-4200 GCA_044370825.1 Burkholderiales bacterium
CTGATCAGCCGCCGGCAGTCTGCCCCGGAAGCCGCGCAGGAGCGCGTCCTGGAGTTGCTGCGCCATGTTCGGGTGCCCGCCGTGCCAGATTGATGCATGGCAACAAAATCGGTCTCCGGACACTACAATTCCGAGTTCCACCCATTTTGAGACGGAGCAGGTGATGAGCACCCCAGCGAAAGCGACCGTGAGTTTCTCGGATGGCAGTCCTTCCATCGAGCTGCCGATCCTCAAGGGGGTGTCCGGCCCCGACGTCATCGACATCCGCAAGCTCTACGGGCAGACCGGCAAGTTCACCTACGACCCCGGCTTCCTGTCTACTGCGTCCTGCAACTCCACCATCACCTTTATCAATGGCGACGAGGGCGAGCTTCTGTACCGCGGTTATCCGATCGAGCAGCTGGCGACCAACTGCGACTTCCTCGAGGTCTGTCACCTGATCCTGTACGGCGAGCTGCCGGACCTGGAAGAGAAGACGGCTTTCGACAAGCGCGTCACCCGCCACACGATGGTGCACGAGCAGCTGCAGTTCTTTCTGCGTGGCTTCCGGCGCGATGCCCACCCGATGGCGGTGATGACCGGATTGGTGGGGGCCTTGTCTGCCTTCTATCCGGATTCCCAGAACCTGAACGATGCTCACCAGCGCGACATCTCGGCCATCAGGCTCATCGCCAAGATGCCCACGCTGGTGGCGATGGCCTACAAGTATTCCATCGGCGAACCCTTCGTCTATCCGCGCAATGATCTGAGCTATACGGCGAACTTCATGCGCATGATGTTCGCCAACCCGTGCGAGGACTACCGGGTCAACGACGTGCTGGTGCGGGCCCTGGACCGCATCTTCATCCTCCACGCCGACCACGAACAGAACGCCTCCACCTCCACGGTGCGGCTGTGCGCCTCTTCCGGCACAAACCCCTTCGCCGCCATCGCGGCCGGGGTGGCGTGCCTGTGGGGACCGGCCCACGGTGGTGCCAACGAGGCCTGCCTCACGATGCTGGAGCAGATCCAGGCCGACGGGGGCGTGGAGAAGATCGGGGAGTTCATCCGCAAGGTCAAGGACAAGGACTCCGGCGTGCGTCTCATGGGCTTCGGCCACCGGGTCTACAAGAATTACGACCCGCGCGCCAAGCTCATGCGCGAGACCTGCCACGAGGTGCTTGGTGAGCTCGGCCTGGGCGACGATCCCATGTTCAAGCTGGCGATGGCGCTGGAGAAGATCGCGCTCGAGGACGACTACTTCGTCGCGCGCAAGCTCTATCCCAACGTCGACTTCTATTCCGGCATCGTGCAGAAGGCCATTGGCATCCCGGTCCAACTGTTCACCGCCATCTTCGCCCTGGCCCGCACCATCGGCTGGATCGCCCAGCTGAACGAGATGATCGTGGATCCGGAGTACAAGATCGGCCGACCGCGTCAGCTCTACACCGGGGCCGCGGCGCGCACCTTGGTGCCGCTGGCGCAGCGCGGCTGAGATCCGCACTCCGCGCCTGTCATGGCAGGTGGTGGGGGTCGGTGGAATGCCCCGGGCGGGGCACAGCACAGTGAGGATGCGAACGATGATGAAGGACCTGATGTCTGGCTCGTACCTGTCCGGTGGCAACGCCGCGTACATCGACGAGTTGTACGAGGCCTACCTCCAGGGGCAGGAGTCTCTGGCGCCGGAGTGGAGGCGCTACTTCGACCAGCTCCAGGTGCTCCCCGGACCGCGCGATGTCCCGCACGAGCCGGTCCGTGAACTCATCGCGCGCCTCGCCCGAGAGCGTGGGACAGCCGGGCGTTCGCCGCTCGCGCCGGCCGAGCTCGCCGAGCTCGGCCGCAAACAGGCCGCGGTATTCCAGCTGGTGAGTTCCCATCGGTTCCTGGGCGTACGTCCCTCCACCCTCGATCCGCTCAAGCGCCTCGAGAAGCCGGTCGTGCCGGAACTCGATCCCGCTCACCACGGCCTGACCGACGCCGATCTTGATCGGGTGTTCGACACCGGCAATCTGGCCGGGCCGCAACAGGCCACCCTGCGCGACATCCTGCAGCGTCTGCGCGAGACCTACTGCGGCAACATCGGCCTCGAGTACATGTACATCACGGACACCGCCCAGAAGCGCTGGATCCAGCAGCGTTTCGAGGGTGCACTGTCTCGCGGCAGCCTGTCGCCGGACGAAAAGCGGCATGTGCTGGAGCGCCTCACCGCCGCCGAGGTGCTGGAGAAATACCTCCACACCCGTTTCGTCGGCCAGAAGCGCTTCTCGCTCGAAGGCGGTGATTCCCTCATCCCGCTGCTGGACAACCTGTTGCAGCGTGCCGGACAGGCGGGTGTGCAGGAGCTTGTCATCGGCATGGCCCACCGCGGCCGGCTCAACGTGCTTGTCAACACGCTCGGCAAGATTCCCCAGGACCTGTTTTCGGAGTTCGAGGGCAAGAAGGCCGGCGAACTGCCGGCCGGGGACGTCAAATACCACCAGGGTTTCTCCTCGGACGTCATGACCCCGGGCGGTCCGATGCACCTGACCCTGGCGTTCAACCCGTCCCACCTCGAGATCGTCAATCCGGTAGTGGAGGGTTCGGTCCGCGCCCGCCAACATCGTCGCCACGATCGGGACGGGAGGCAGGTCCTGCCCGTGCTGATCCACGGCGATGCCGCCTTCGCCGGTCAGGGCGTGGTGATGGAGACCCTGAACCTGTCCCAGACCCGGGGCTATGGCACCGGCGGAACGGTGCACGTCATCGTCAACAACCAGATCGGCTTCACCACCTCCGACCCGCGCGACATGCGCTCCACCATCTACTGCACGGACGTGGCGAAGATGGTCGAGGCGCCTGTGATCCACGTCAACGGCGACGACCCCGAGGCAGTGATCTTCGCCATCGAGGCAGCGCTGGATTTCCGCGTCGAGTTCCAGCGCGACGTCGTGCTGGATCTGGTCTGCTTCCGCAAGCTCGGTCACAACGAGCAGGATGAGCCCATGGTGACGCAGCCGCTCATGTACAAGATCATCCAGCAGCATCCGGGCACGCGGAAGCTCTACGCCGACCGGCTGCAGGGCGAGGGTGTCATCCGGGTGGGTGACGCCGATCGCATGGTGGCCGACTTCCGGGCGGCGCTGGATGCCGGTCAGCACACCAACAAGAGCATCATCTACGGCTACCGACCCCCGTTCGCGGTGGACTGGACCCGCTACGACGGCAAGCAGTGGAACGACGGCATCGTCACCGGGTTGCCGATGGAGGAGTTGCGTCTGCTGAGCGAACGCCTCACCACGGTGCCCGCGCACTTCAAGCTCCACTCGCGGGTCGAGAAGGTCGTCGCCGATCGCCGTCAGATGGGGCTCGGCAAGCTGCCCCTTGACTGGGGCATGGCCGAGAACCTCGCCTACGCGTCACTGCTCAAGCAGGGCTACGGCGTGCGGCTGTCAGGCCAGGACAGCGGCCGCGGGACCTTCTTCCATCGCCACGCTGTCCTGCACGACCAGAACCGTGAGCGCTGGGACGCGGGCACCCACGTGCCGTTGCAGAACATCGCCGAGAACCAGCCGGACTTCCTGGTCATCGATTCCACCCTTTCCGAAGAGGCGGTTCTGGGGTTCGAGTACGGATACGCCACTGCCTCCCCCGAGGAACTGGTCATCTGGGAGGCGCAGTTCGGCGATTTCGCCAACGGCGCCCAGGTCGTCATCGACCAGTTCATCGCCTCCGGTGAGGTGAAGTGGGGCCGCCTGTGCGGCCTCGTGATGATGCTGCCGCATGGCTACGAAGGGCAGGGGCCGGAGCATTCGTCGGCGCGCCTCGAGCGCTTCCTTCAGCTGTGTGCCGACTACAACATGCAGGTGGTGGTACCGTCCACGCCGGCGCAGATGTTCCACCTCCTGCGGCGCCAGATGCTGCGTCCCTACCGCAAGCCCCTGGTCATCATGAGCCCGAAGAGCATGCTCCGTCACAAGGAGTCGGTGTCCTCGCTGGAGGAACTGGCCGGCGGCAGCTTCCAGGCGGTGATACCGGAGACCGACGGCCTCGATCCGGCAACGGTCCGTCAGGTCGTCGCCTGTAGCGGCAAGGTGTACTACGACCTTGTGGCGGCGCGGCGCGAACGCGGCATCACCGACGTCGCGGTGGTGCGCATCGAGCAGATCTATCCCTTTCCGCATGACGATTTCGCCGCCGAGATCGCCCGCTATCCCAATGCCAGCGATGTCGTGTGGTGCCAGG
>JBILUV010000296.1:0-4182 GCA_044370825.1 Burkholderiales bacterium
CTTGCGGCGTACCAGCGGCTCGCCGCCGGTGATGCGGACTTTTTCGATCCCGTGGCCCTTGAAGATGCGCACGAGGCGATGGATCTCGCCGAAGGACAGCAGCTGCTCGCGCTCGAGGAACTGGAAGTCCTTGCCGAACACTTCCTTCGGCATGCAGTACGTGCAGCGGAAATTGCAGCGGTCGGTCACCGAAACGCGCAGATCGCGCAGCGGGCGGTTGCGGGTGTCGACCAGCGTGGGGAGGTTGTCGGTCATGGTGTTCGGTGCGCCGGGGACTGGGACGATGGTTCGGGTCAGGGCAGGCATTATAGCCGGCGGTACACAACGGCAGCGGGGCAATCAGGCATAGGCGATCATCCTGCCGCAGGCGATGATCGCCAGCCAGAGCAGCAGCGACAGGCCCGCCTGCAGGCGGGCGACGGCCGGGACGGCCGGGCCTTCCGTACGCAGCGCCGCCGCCGAAGGACCGAGATGGAACGCCACGGCGTTGGCGGCGACGACGCACAGCAGCAGCATCTTCAGCCGGAAAGCCGGATTCCCGAGGATGGCGAAGGGGTCGGCTGCGAACAATGTCATGCCGGCCGGCACGACCAGCAGCAGCCCGGCCAGGGACCACGGCAGGAGCAGACGGGCGGCGGCTCCCACGGTCGACGCGCGGGAGATACCGAGCACCCGCAGGTCGAACAGCACTGCCGAGCCGGCGACCAGCATCATCCCCCAGAGATGGACGGTCTCGGCGGCCGGGTACAGCCAGGGGTGGCCGCGGATGGCCTGGGACAGGGCCTCGGCGCCGGTCATGGGGTCAGCGCAGTTCCACCGTGCGGCCCGCCAGGGTGATGCGCTCCGCCCGCATCTCGTCCGCGCCGTCGCGGTCGGGATAGCCCACGACCGTGGCGGACTCGCCTACCTTGAGCGAGTCCCGCGGCAGGCCGCGGGTGTCCATCCGGTAGGGGGGCGCCAGCACGCACAGCCACAGCCGGTCGGGCGTCTGCAGCTTGTTGGTCGCATGGGGATAGTCGTACGCTGCCTCCACGATCTTGCCGGTGAGGGTCAGCGGCTTGGAAGCGTCGTAGTGGCTCCAACCGGGGTGGGCACGCGCGGCGCCCGCCCACGCGCCCAGACCCGTCAGCGCGGCAATCAGGAAACTTCTTCGTTGCATCATTGCCTTCTCCTGGTGAGAGGGGCGCGCCACCTGCCCGGGGGCCGCGCGAGTTCCATGGACATCCTCGACAGGCCACGATCATGAAAGCCTTCGGCATCGCCGGCTGGTCCGGCAGCGGCAAGACCACCCTGATGGAACAACTCATCCCGCGGCTCGTCGCGCGGGGTTACCGCGTCTCGGTCATCAAGCACAGCCATCACGACTTCGACGTGGACCGGCCCGGCAAGGACTCCTATCGGCATCGGCAGGCTGGCGCGTCCGAGGTGCTCGTTGGTTCGGGGACCAGGTGGGCCCTGATGCACGAACTGCGCGGCGCGCCCGAACCCGGCATCGCGGAGCACCTCGCCCGACTGTCCCCGTGTGACCTGGTGCTGGTGGAAGGGTTCAAGCGGGAGCCGCTGCCCCGGCTCGAGGTGCATCGGCGCGGCGCGCGGGAAGGCTGCCTGTGGGAGTCCGATGATAATATCGTCGCGTTGGCCACGGACGAGGCGCTGGCCACGGATCTTCCGCAGTTTGCGCTCGAGGACTACGAAGGCATCATCGGCTTCATCCTCCGGCATGTGGGTCTCGCCGACGGACCGGTTCCTCACTGATCGAACACGAATGCTGAACGTTCTCTACTTTGCCCGGCTGCGCGACGCCCTGGGCCGTGACGCCGAGCGCATCGAACTCCCGGCCGGGGTGGCCGATGTCGGCGGGCTGCTCGACTGGCTGCGCCAGCGTGGCGATGTCTGGGCGG
Organism: Burkholderiales bacterium; assembly: GCA_044370825.1. Taxonomy (GTDB): domain Bacteria; phylum Pseudomonadota; class Gammaproteobacteria; order Burkholderiales. Next base: position 1,902 of record JBILUV010000296.1, read on the forward strand.
CCGAACTGGCGCCGGGCCGGTCCGTGCGGGCCGCCGTCAACCAGGACATGGCCAGGCCTGACACCCCCTTGCGTGACGGCGACGAAGTCGCCTTCTTCCCGCCCGTGACCGGAGGCTGACGATGAACGCCCCGACCGCTCCGCGTCCCGGCACCCAGGGCGCCACTACCATCCGCGTGCAGACCGAAGACTTCGACGTGGGCGCCGAGATCGCGGCGCTGCGCGCGGGCAACGCAAAGATCGGTGCCGTCGCCACGTTCATCGGGGTCTGCCGCGACCTGAACGACGGTGCCGATGTCTCCGAGATGGAACTCGAACACTACCCCGGGATGACCGAGAAGGCGCTGGCCGGCATCGCCGCCGAGGCCAGGGACCGCTGGGACCTCTTCGACATCCTCGTCATCCATCGCGTGGGCCGCATCCTGCCCACCGAGCAGATCGTGCTGGTGGTGGTCACCAGCGCCCATCGCGGCGAGTCGTTCCACGCCTGTGAATTCCTGATGGACTACCTCAAGACCCGCGCGCCGTTCTGGAAGAAGGAACGCACGCCGGAAGGTGCGCGGTGGGTGGACGCCCGCGCCTCCGACGACGCGGCGGCCGACCGCTGGCGCTGACATGGCCCGCGCTCGGGAAGGCGGTGCATCGGCACGGATCGCGAAACCCCAGATCCGCATCCTGTTCCGCAAGGCCATCGCCATGGGGCCGGGCAAGGCGGAACTGCTGCAGGCCATCGAACGCACGGGCTCGATCTCGGCCGCCGCGCGAGAGATGGACATGTCCTATCGCCGCGCGTGGCTGCTGGTCGACACCATGAACACCAGCTTCAAGCATCCGCTGGTCACCACGGAGACGGGCGGGCAGCGGGGCGGCGGCGCTGTCGTCACGGAGTTCGGGCTGGACGTGCTGCGCCGCTACCTCGAAATGGAAGCCAAGGCTGCCGGCGCGGTGGAAAAGGAAATGGGCGAGTTCGTGAAGCTGATGGCAAAACTGCCGCCGGCCTGAACCGGCGGGGGAGGCCTCAGGCGGCTGCGCTGACCGGGGGGAGATTGAGCACGGCCTCGCGCGCCAGGGCACTCAGATCGCCGCCGCCCGCCTTGGCGTGCGCCACGATTTCTCGGCGCATCCTGGGGTCCCAGAACCGCGTGATGTGTCCGACGATGCCTTTCACGGCTTCCGCGTGATCCGGGTCGGCCTCGAAGAAGCGGGCGATATCGTTGACCATCTTGACCAGACGTTCGATTTCCATGGGCTGCAGCGTGCTTCTCTAGGGCTGTTGGGGTGAGGCGTAGACCGTATGCCGGCGGTCCCGTGTGAAGCCGATCAGGGTGAGTCCCGCGGCCTGCGCCGTGCGGATCGCGAGCGCCGTCGGGGCCGACACCGCCGACAGCAGCGGGATACCGGCCGCAGCGCTCTTGTGAACCATCTCGTAGCTCGCGCGGCTCGTGACGACGGCCATGCCGGCCGACGCATCGATCCCCGCTTCCTGCAGGGCGCCGATCAGCTTGTCGAGCGCGTTGTGGCGACCGACATCCTCCCGGACGAGCTGAATGTGCCCGGTGCTGTCCGCCCAGCCCGCGGCATGGACGGCTCCGGTGATGGCATTGAGGCTCTGGCTGCTGGCGAGTTCTGCCTGCGCGCGATGCACCGCCACCGGGTCGAACCCGGACAACGCCTTCACTTTGGCGACCGGACGGATGGCGTCTTCCAGCATCTCGGTGCCGCACAGTCCGCAGCCGGTGCGCCCCGCCAGCGCACGACGGCGTTCGGCCAGCGCCGCACTGCGCTCCTTCGGAATGCTCACGTACACCGCGCAGCCGCCGTTCTCCGCGACCACCTCGACGCCCTGGAACTCGGACGGGTGGGCGATGATTTCCTCCGACCAGGTGAAGCCCCGCGCGAAGTCTTCCAGGTCGAGCGGGGTCGCGAGCATCACGGCAAAGGGCACGCCGTTGTAGATGACCGCGACCGGGCATTCCTCCGCCACGTTGTCCGTTGCCGCTTCGACCGCGCCATCGCGCCAGCGCTCGACCTCGACGCTGACATGCGCGGGGCCGAACCCGCGCAGATCCCCTGCATTCACGGGTTCACGCTCCCTGGGCTTCCCGCGCGGCCAGCAGCGCGATCTGCTCTTCGCTGAACTCGCGGAACCGCTTCTGCCATTCGGAGGGCTGGGTCACGGGCTCGACCTGCACGGCGGTGACCTTGAACTCCGGACAGTTCGTGGCCCAGTCGGAGTTGTCCGTCGTGATGACGTTCGCGCCCGACTCGGGGAAGTGGAAGGT
>JBILUV010000065.1:0-14647 GCA_044370825.1 Burkholderiales bacterium
ATCAAGTTCGACATGCAGCGTTGCGAGGGCTATCGCAACTTCTGCAACAAGCTGTGGAACGCCACCCGCTTCGTGCTCATGAATACTGCCGGCAAAGACTGCGGCACCGACGAGTCGCTGCCGGTGCGGCTGTCCACGGTGGACCGCTGGATCGTGAGCGCGCTGCAGCGCACCGAGGCCGAGGTGGCCCGCGGCTTCGAGGAATACCGCCTCGACAACGTCGCCAACGCGATCTACCGCTTCGTCTGGGACGAGTACTGCGACTGGTACGTCGAACTGGCCAAGGTGCAGCTGCAGGCCGGCGACGAGGAAGCGCAGCGCGGCACCCGCCGGACTCTGGTGCGGGTGCTGGAGGCGGTGCTGCGGCTCGCCCATCCGGTGATCCCCTTCATCACCGAGGAGCTCTGGCAACACGTCGCGCCGCTGGCCGGCCGCGGAGGCGAGAGCGTCAGCCTGGCGCCCTACCCGCAGTCCCAGCCCGAGCGCACCGACCCCCACGCCGAGGCCTGGATGGGCGAACTCAAGCAGCTCACCGACGCCTGCCGCAACCTGCGTGGCGAGATGGGTCTGGCGCCGGGTGAACGCGTGCCCCTGCATGCCGCCGCCGGCATGGACTTCCTCAACTTCGCCCCCTACCTCAAAGCCCTGGCACGCCTGTCCGAGATCCACATCGCCGATGGCCTGCCCGAGGTCGACGCCCCGGTGTCGGTGGTGGGCAGCACCCGCATCCTGCTGCACGTCGAGATCGACGTCGCCCAGGAGCGCGAGCGCCTCGGCAAGGAGATCGACCGGCTGGAGAACGAGGTCCGCAAGTGCGGCGCCAAGCTCGGCAACGCCTCCTTCGTGGAACGCGCACCAGCCCAGGTGGTGCAACAGGAGCGCGAGCGCCTGGCCGGATACGAGGCCACGCTGGAGAAGCTACGTCCGCAGCTCGCCAGGCTCGCGGCCCGGCAGGGGGGCTGACGCGCATCTCCGCCCTGCCCAAGCCTGCGGCCTGAGCGAGGCAGCGTGCCGGGACGCATGGCCAGACGGGCGCTGATGGGCTGGCAAGACGCTGCGTCCCACCTGCGCGGTCGGCCGGACGCAGGGACCGGGGGGGCGCGCGCAGCACCCTGCCCTTTGGGGGAGCCGATGCCGCCGACGCACGGCCCGACGACAGGACGGGCACCTCGACCTCTGCCCCGGTCCACCGCACCCTCGGTTCGAAGATGACCTTGCCTCATGGCATGCGGGCCTTCCGCTACCCGGCGTTCCGTCGCTTCTACGCCGGGCAGACGGTGTCCATCATCGGTTCCTGGGTGCAGTCCATCGCCTTGTCGTGGCTGGTGTACCGTCTCACCGGAGCCGCCACCCTGCTGGGACTGACCGCCTTCCTCACCCAGGCCCCCATCCTGTTGCTGGGGCCGGTGGCAGGAACCCTGCTGGACCGCTTCGACCGCAGACGCCTGCTGCTCTTCGCCCAGTGGTCGCTGACAGCCCAGGCCGCGCTACTCGGCATCACGGTATTGCTGGGTCTGGCCGAGGTACCCTGGCTGCTCGCACTGGCCGCCGCACAGGGGGTGATCGCATCGCTCGAAACCTCGGCGCGCCAGTCCTTCCTCAATGTGCTGGTGCCGGACCGGGACGACCTGCCCAACGCCATCGCCCTCAACTCCTTTCTCATGAACAGCGGGCGGCTGATCGGGCCGGGCGTCGCCGGCTTCCTGCTGAGCCACACCGGCGAGGGCGTATGCTTCCTGGTCAACGCGGCGAGCTTCCTGGCGGCGATCGGCGCCATCACCGTAACGCCCGGGCATGCACCGAGTCGCACGGCGTCAGGGCATGAACGGGGCGGTATCCTCGACGGCATCGCCTACGCCCGCACCCACCCCATCCCGCGCACCCTGCTGCCAGTGGTGCTGGGCGTGAGTTTCTTCGCCAGCCCCTACGTGGCCATCATGCCGGCCCTGGTGCGCGGGAGTTTCGGGGGGGACGCGGGCACGCTCGGCATGCTGGTCGGCGCTGCCGGGCTGGGCGGACTCCTGGGCACCGCGACGCTGGCCAGCTGGCGCCACCTGCCACGCCTGCCACGGCTGACGTTGTTTTCCTGTGCGCTCGCGGGCGCCAGCCTAATCGGCCTGGCGCTGTCGCCGGGTCCGTGGGTCGCGGCAGTGTTCATGCCCGGCGTGGGCTTCGGCATCATCGCCTCTGCCGCTTCGGTCAACATCCTGCTGCAAGCGACCACCGAGGAGCGGATGCGCGGACGGATGATCAGCCTCTATCTCGCGGGCTTCCTTGGAGTGTCGCCGTTCGGCGCCCTGGCGGCCGGCTTGCTGGCGGACGCCGTCGGTCCGGTCGCCACGCTGGCGCTGGGGGGTACGGTCTGCCTCCTGCTGGGGCTGATGCTGATGAGGCGGATCGTTGCGCTTTCCCGTCAGGTGGCAGACGCCCTCGGTGCCTGAGCCCGGGAGTGCTCGAACCCTCATGTTTCCGGAGAAGTGCCCCAGAACCATGCAACTGAGATGCTTGTCGTAGGACTGGTTCGACTGAAGGTCGCGGCCGCGGCTGCGCGCATCGGTCGGGCATTCCCTGGGCTTCGTCTGCCTGACAAGGAGGTTTCCAATGCTTGTGCGCTCCATCATGCTGGGCGCGGCGGTAGCGGTGGTGGGATCGACGGTCGGCTGCAGTTCCATCCGCCCCACCTCGCAGGCTGTCGTTCCCGGCACAGACACCCGAGCCGAAGTCCTGGCACGCGTCGGTCGCTCGCCCTTCGTCTGGTTCGACCAGGACGGCCGGGAAAACTGGGACTATGGTGGCAACCCGTTCGGTGGCATCGGCCATCGCGCCACGTTCGACGAGTCCGGCAAGCTGGTGGAATGGCGCCAACTACGCCGTCGCCAGGACGTGTCCGGACTCGAAGTCGGCAAATCCACGATCGCGGACGTGCGGCGCGCGTTCGGCCAACCCCAGCAGCTCTACTACATCCGCGGAGACGCGCACTGGCAGTGGCGGGTCGATCGTGTGTCAGGCCCTTTCCGCCTCGTCGCCCAGATCGCGCCCGACGGCACGCTCAAGGGCCTTGGCGAGTATCCCCTCGAACGCTGCTGTGGCGGAGGCATGCCATGAAATCAACGATCCGATACCGAGTGAAGGCCACGCTGGGTGGGTTGCTCTGCTGTGCGGCGGTTGGCATGCCTGCCATGGCCCTGCCCGCCGATACCGCGGTGGCGCCAACGGTGTCCGGCACCCAGTACACCTTGCGTCATTCGGAAGGCGCACCGCAGGCTATCCGCCTGGACGGCGACGGGATGCAGCGCTGGGAGTACACGGCAACCCGTTCGCGCCCTGCCATGGAGGTCCGCTTCGACCGCGACAGCCGGGTGGCTGGCGCACGCTGGTTGCGCGGAAGCGCCGATTTCGCTCAGGTGGCGGCGCAGCGTCTCGGCATGCCGGAGACGCTGGCTCTGCTGGGACAGCCCGAGTCCGTGGCCGTCACTGCGGAAGGCGTGGTCTGGCGATACCGCAAGGCGGAGGGCGGTGCCGCCGTGGTCCGGTTCGGCGCCGACGGCAGGGCACTGGGTGTGGAGTGAGAGTCAACGCGGCGGCCTGACGACCGCTGCTGATCGTCGGTTGGTCACCCCGTGGCCCCCCGGACGCGCCACCGCTGAAAATAAAAACGGGCGCCCCGCGGGGCGCCCGTTGAACTTCCGGTCAGCGTGAAACGCGTGATCAGAAGGAGTGCTGGATGCCACCGATGATGCTGGTGGAGGTCACGCCAGGAGCTCCGGCGTAGACACCATTGGCACCGTTGGCGATGCGCTGGAACATCACGTAGGGCTGGGTCTGCTTGCTCAGGCTGTGGAAGTAGGAAGCCTGCCACATGCTCGCGCCCGTGTCGCCCGTGTTGAACGCGCCGCCGACGTTGGTGCCGGACAGATCGTTCGCCTTCAGGTAGGAGGCACCAATCACACCCGTGGGCAGGGAGTAGGTGACCGGGATCCAGAAAGCCGTGCGGGAGATGTCCGACAGACCAGCCGTGACATTGGAGGTCTTGTACTTGACACGATCCATCCAGATGCCGACCTTCAGGTCACCGAACTTCAGGCCACCACCGATCAACATGACCGAGTCGGTCGAGCTCATCGTGTTGCCAGCAGCAAGGGTCTGACCACCACCAAGTGCGGGAGCCATCGCGCCGGCGCCGTTGGCGTCAGCACGCGTCGAGTACACCGCGCCCAGGTAGTAAGGAGCACCTTCCGGCTTGTAGTCGGCGCTGACGCTCAGCTCGTTGGTCTCAGGCGTGGAGGCGCCAGCGACCAGGCTGTTGTTCTTGTTCGACTCCGTGAGGTACGCAGCGCGGAAGCTCAGGCCGCTGTAGTTGGCGGAGGTGAAGTGCAGGCCGGTGCCGGTGCGGAAGAAGGCATGAAGAGCCGTGCCGCCGTTCAGGTTCAGCGCCTGACCGCCGGTCTGGCCAAGAATGGAGAACGCGCCGAACCAGACCGGGCCCTGGTTGTCCGGGTGCTCGACGATGACCGTCCAGGTGTAGGGGGAGAAGTTACGGCCGATTTCGAGCTTACCCCAGCCACCACCGATGGAAACGCCGTAGCGGAAGGCATTGAAACCGGACTCACCACCGCCACCGGTGGCGTTGTAGGAGGGGAACGTACCGTTCGAGCCACGAAGCTCGACGAAGGCACCGGCGTTCATGCCGTCACCCAGGTCTTCGGTGCTGGTGATGGAGAACCGGCTGGACGCGTCGTTCAGGAAGATACCGGACTGCTTGGCAGTAGCGGCAAGCGCACCACCCAGGGCACCCGTGCCACCACCGTAGGCGCTGGTCGTGGTGTGGCCGACGAACGGGGCGATGGTACCGGCAATGGTGACATCGGCGTTGGCCATCGGGGCGGCAAACGCAGCGGCCAGGGCGGCCACGGTCAGCTTCAGTTTCATGTTGACTCCTTGTTAGTCGGACCAGTCTGGCCCGGGATAGCGTTTCCACGATACGCCCGTCTGGGCGACGGGCAACCGCGAACCTCACTTACCTACCCCTTCGGGGAGCGGTGGCGGGAGTCTGCCTGTGCCCCCATGCGCAGTGCAAGGGGATGACAAGAGAAATTTCAGGGTCCCGCCGAAGGTCGTTGCAAAAATACAACACTCGCCCTGTGGACCTCCCGCATGCCTGGCCGCCGCCTGCCGCCCCTGCGGCGTCATGCCGGCTGTCTTCACAACCCGGGAAATCGACCCGGATGGAACCAGGAAGTCACCACAGGACAGACCCCGCAGCCCAGGACCACCCCTGCGCCGCGGGACTGCCGATCGAGCCCTCCGGTACGCCTCAGGCGCCAACCGGGGTGGCGAACAGCCGCTTCAATTCCGCACCTGGATCCGGAGCGCGCATGAAGGCCTCACCCACCAGGAAGGCATGGATGCCGTGGTGGCGCATGCGCCGGACATCCTCCGGAGTGTGGATGCCACTCTCCGTGACCAGCAGCCGATCGCCTGGAATGCGCGCGATCAGGTCCAGCGTGGTCTCGAGCCGCGTCTCGAAAGTGCGCAGGTTGCGGTTGTTCACCCCCACCAGCGGCGTCGGCAGGGCCAGGGCACGTTCGAGCTCGGCAGCGTCGTGCACCTCGACGAGCACGGCGAGGCCGAGCTCCACGGCACAACGTTCGAGCTCGACCATCCGGGCCTGCTCCAGCGCAGCGACGATCAGCAGGACGCAGTCCGCCCCCATGGCACGCGCCTCGACCACCTGATAGGGGTCGACGATGAAGTCCTTGCGCAGCACGGGCAGGCTGCAGGCGGCGCGGGCGGCCTGCAGGTAGGCCGCATCGCCCTGGAAGAACTGCCGGTCAGTCAGCACCGACAGGCAGGCCGCCCCGCCCGCTTCATAGCTGCGGGCGATGGCCGCGGGGTCGAAATCCGCGCGCAGCAGGCCCTTGCTGGGGCTGGCCTTCTTGACCTCAGCGATCACCGCGGGCTGCCGGGCATCAACGCGGGTACGCAGCGCCCCCACGAAATCACGGGCCGCGGGCAGGGCCGCAGCCTCCCGCTCGAGAATGGCGAGGGGCCGCTCGCGCCGGCCGGCCGCGACCTCCTCATGCTTCACCGTCAGGATCTTGTCCAGGATGTCGGTCATGTGCGTGCTCCGGCCCGGTCAGACCAGGCTCTGGGTGAAGGCGGCGAACTGCTCCAGCCGGCGCCGGGCAGCGCCGCTGGCAATGAGCTCCAGCGCCCTGGCCACACCGGCCTCGTGGGTGTCGCTCAGGCCGGCAACGTAGATGGCGGCACCGGCATTGAGGGCGACAATGTCGCGCGCCGGGCCCGGTCGGTCGTCCAGCGCATCCAGCAGCATGGACCGCGAGGCCTGCGCATCGGCGGCGCGGAGGGCCTCCAGCGGTGCCGGGGCGAAGCCGAACTGCTCGGGGCGCAGGCGGTACTCGCGCACCTCACCATCCTTGAGCTCACCCACCAGGGTCTCGCCAGACAGGGAAATCTCGTCCAGCCCCTCCATGCCGTAGACGATCATGACGTGGCGGCTTCCCAGGCGCTGGAGCACCCGGGCCTGGATGCCCACGAGGTCGGGGTGGAACACCCCCATCAGCTGATTGCGGGCACCGGCCGGATTGGTGAGCGGACCGAGGATATTGAACAGCGTGCGCACCCCCAGCTCGCGGCGCACCGGAGCCGCGTGCTTCATGGCGCCATGGTGGGCGGGCGCGAACATGAAGCCAACGCCGGCCTCGTCGATACAGCGCGCCACCTGCGCCGGCGTCAGGCCGATGTTCACGCCGCAGGCTTCGAGCACGTCGGCGCTGCCGGACTTGCTGGAGACGGAGCGGTTGCCGTGCTTGGCCACCCGCGCCCCCGCTGCCGCCGCGACGAAAGCCGCCGCGGTGGAGATGTTGAAGGTATGGGCACCATCGCCACCGGTGCCGCAGGTGTCCACCAGATGGGCGTGGTCGGCCACTTCCACCCGGGTGGCGAACTCGCGCATCACCTGGGCGGCCGCCGCGATCTCGCCGATGGTCTCCTTCTTGACCCGCAGGCCGGTCAGGATGGCCGAGATCAGGACCGGCGAGACCTCACCGCTCATGATGGCCCGCATCAAGGCCAGCATCTCCTCGTGGAAGATCTCGCGGTGTTCGATCACGCGCGCCAGCGCGTCCTGCGGGCTCATGCGCGGCTCTCCTCGAGGAAGTTCCTGAGCAGTTCGTGACCGCATTCGGTCAGGATGGACTCGGGATGGAACTGCACCCCTTCGACCGCGAGCTCGCGATGGCGCACCCCCATGATCTCGCCGTCCTCGGTCCAGGCAGTCACCTCGAGCACCTCGGGGCGGGACTCGGGCTCGATCACCAGGGAGTGATAGCGCGTCGCCGTCATGGGGTTGGGCAGCCCGGCGAACACGCCCCGGTTGGCGTGGTGGATGGGCGAGGTCTTGCCGTGCATCAACTGCCGCGCGTGGACGATGCGCCCGCCGAAGGCCTCGCCGATCGACTGGTGCCCAAGGCAGACACCGAGGATAGGGATGCGCCCCGCAAAATGGCGGATCAGCGGCACCGAGATGCCCGCCTCCTTCGGCGTGCAGGGGCCGGGCGAGATGACGATGCGCTCCGGCGCCAGCGCCTCCACCTCCTCGAGCGTGATCTCGTCGTTGCGGTGGACGCGCACGTCCTCACCCAGCTCGCCCAGGTACTGGACGAGGTTGTAGGTGAAGGAATCGTAGTTGTCGATCATCAGCAGCATGTTGTCTCCAACCCTGTTTCGGGCGAATGCCCCTTCCGCGCACGCGCAGGCCCGCCACCCGATCGACCGGAGCAGTCCGGGAGAATGCTGACTCGACAGCCGGAATCAGGGGATCCAGAGAAAACGGCGGGTCAGGGTGTTGTCACGGCGACCCAACGCCAGTGGCCGGCGCGGCCACGACGCCCCGACTGCCAAGCCTGTCACACGCGGCCACGGATTATTGCGGTGGCCAACGCGGGGGGCAAGCCGGACGCCGGGCCCCAGGTCACTCTCGTGGCGCTGACGGGCACAGCGCAGGCGATCACCACGGAACAACCTTGCAGGCTTCTTCTCAGGCACCCTGGTAACCCGCCTCGCGCGCATTCCTGACGGCCAGCACCAGAACCACGTTCATCGCGGGCATCCAGCGGTAGAGCGCAAGATAAGCCTCCACCCCCCGCCCCATGACCAACTCCCGGCGACCGTCCTCGACCTGCCGGCCCATCATCGGATGCTGTTCGAGGATCAACACGCCATCGCGGATTCGATGCACCGTCTCGAGTGCCCGGTCAGGGTGACTGACTGCGACGAACTCGAAGATCCGCTCCAGATCGGCGAACGCACGGGCGCTCAGGACGAGGCGCGCCATCCCTTCAACCTCGGCCGGCGCACGGTCTTGCCAGCGGCGCGCGCCTCAAAGTAGGCAAACGCCTCCCGCGCGTCGAATGCCTTGCCGGACGCGAGCACCTCATTCTCCGCCTCAGCCGCGTCAGCCCCGAACTGTCGCCGCAATTCCTCGGCGAAGGCAGCCTTCTCGATGGCTTCGATCATGAATGCGTGCGCGGTCCGGTTGCTGTCCTTGACAAGCCGCTGGATGCGTTGCTTCAGTTCGTCGGGAAGTTTCAGGCTGGTAACCGGCATGGATGACTCTCACTCGAATATTAATAAAGTATTACTCGAGCGCTGCCGCGTCAATGCCAGTCGACCAGCTCTCACCCGCCGGAAATACGCTCGCCCGGATATCTCATCAGGGCTCGGGATGATCCAGAGAGGTTTCCAGTGCCGGAACAAGCGAAAGCAGAGACGACAACTCGTTCGAAAGTGCGTCCATGACGAAGACTGTAACGGGAAGAGCCGAGGCATTCTGCTGATACGGCAGATTCTTGTCGACGGTAATCAGTGCGTCGAACTTCGTCGACGCGAGTACCAACAATTTTCCGTTCTTTACGCCGGACCAGCCTTCCTGCGAGACCGTCGATACCTGATGTGTCGGCAGTGCCCGCCCCAAACGGGCGGGCACGCATTCGTCAAGCAGCAGACGCATCGGCGGTCAGGCTTTCTCGCGCCGCTTCAAGCACGGCTACCGCGCGCTCACGGGACACGGTTGGGAAGTCTTCCAGGAACTCCTCGAGCGAAGAGAATCCTTCGAGGTAGTCGAACAGGTTTTTCACGGGGACACGTGTCCCCGCGAAACACAGCGCTCCACTCATGATCTCCGGGTCCCTCTTCACGAGTGCAGAATCCATAGGCACCTCCTGGACAGAAAACGCAGCGCACCTGGCGGAGACATGATCCCATCGCACGGTCTCATGACTTGATCAGATCTTCCCTGGCGCACCTGCTCGGGCCTCTGACGCCTGCCGAAGTTGCAGGAGGAGCCGACTGCACGGCCGGTAGGTAACGATCATACGTCGACTGCCGTTCCGACGGCATCCGCAAGCGCGCCCTGATCTGCCGTGGAAGTCGCAGGTGAGTGCCATGGCTGCTCAGCTCGTCAGACGGTTGGCAGCGTGGACCGTGACGCCGGGGAAACTTTGATTAAATCAGACCTTCCGCGGCCTCGAAATCTCACCAGCCCGGCCCCTTGAAAGGCTGGAGCGTTTCGACGGCGCGGGCCACGCGCACCAGGAGACGGTCGTCGAACCTGCGGGCCACCACCTGCATGCCGACAGGCAGGCCGCCTGCGGTCACCCCGCAGGGGATCGTGGCGGCCGGCTGCTGGCTCAGGTTGAACGGGTAGGTGAACGGGGACCACTGCCACCAGTGCCGCAACCCCGACCCCGGTGGGACATTGCAGCCAACGGCAAAGGGCAGGGTGGCGACCTGGGGGGTGACCAGGATGTGGTAGTCGTCGTGCAGGGCGTCGAGCTGCCGGGCGATGTCCTCGCGGAGGCGCTCTAGTTTCCGGTAGTCCACGGCCGTCAGCGCCAGGCCCTCGGCGGCCAGATCCTCCAACCCGGGATCCAGCAATCCCCTGCGCTCCGGTGGCACGCCATCGACAGCCATGGCAAGCGCGACCGCCCAGAGCGGCCGCATGACACCGATCGGGTCCTCGAAGTCCGGATCGACCGTGGTGACCTCGCAACCGAGCTCCCTGAGCAGCCCGACGCCATGGTCCACCTGGCGCGCGACCGCCTCATCCACGGTCGCACCCCCAAGCCTTGGTGCGTACGCCACTCGCAACCCGGCGATGTCCGGGATGCCCGGGTCCAGGAAATTCCGCGCCACATGAGGGGCGGCGTAGAAGTCGCGCCGATCCGGACGGCTGATGATGTCGAGCATGAAGGCCGCGTCCTCGACCGTGCGGCTGACCGGACCCTGATGCCAGAGGGTCAGCGCCGGCGGATGCGGGTGAACCGGCACCACACCGAAAGTCGGCTTGAAGCCGAACAGGCCACAGAAGGACGCCGGAATCCGGATCGACCCGCCGCCGTCGGTCGCCAGATGCAGGGGGCCGACGCCCGCCGCGGCAGCGGCGGCGGCACCGCCACTGCTGCCCCCGGGGGTCAGTGCGGGGTTCCAGGGGTTTCGGGTGATGCCGGTGAGGGGACTGTCGGTGACGCCCTTCCAGCCGAACTCCGAGGTGGTGGTCTTGCCGATGACGATGGCGCCCGCCTCGCGAAGGCGGGCCACCGAGGCGCTGTCCTCCTGGCACACCCCCGTCTGTGCCAGAGCGGCGGACCCGCGCCGCACCGGGGCGCCCGCCGCCATGAGGAGATCCTTCACGGTGACGGGGACGCCGTCGGCCGGCCCCATCGGGCAGCCGGCGAGCCACCGCTGCTCGGAGGCGCGGGCTTCCGACAACGCCTGCTCGGGCAGAAGCACAACGAACGCATTGAAGGCCTGCTGCACGGAATGGGCGCGATCGAGTACGGCGCTCACGACCTCAACAGGCGACACGGCACGGCGGCGATACAGTTCGACGAGCTGTACCGCAGTCAAATCGGGGAGCTGCTGCTGCATGGGATACGCAACCGTGGTCGACACGCCCTGCGACGTGCACTGCGGGAGACGCAACTGCCTCCGGCAGCGCGTCGCACGCAGCAATCACTGTCTCCCGGGGCGCCCGCCGCCCGCCAGCCACGCGGCGGGGAAGATGCGCCCCGGGACCGTCGGTCTGAAGCCTAGGCTCCGGCCTCCGCCCCGCTGTCGGTCGCCGAGACGCGCGCTCCGAGGGCGTCCGGCGACGCCTTCGCGAGCACCAGGTAGACGACGAAGCTGGAGGCGATGCCGGCCACACCGAACAGGAAGGTGGGGAATTGCTGGTTGACCCAGTACCCAAACAGGATGCCCACGATCACTGCCACGATCGCCGCGACGTTGACCCGGGTGGTGCGCATCTTTCCGAAGCCGGCCTGATTCCCGCGCAGCACGTAATAGTCGGCGATGATCGCTCCACCGATCGGCGGCACCACCAGACCCAGCAGGATCAGCCAGTTCACGATGTTGCCGATCAGCCCTGTGCCCGCCGCGACGACGCCGATCACGGTACCCAGGATGGCGGCAGCACGCCAGTGCATTCCACGGAAGCTGTTGGTGTAGCCCATCGTCGCGTTGTACAGGCAGGCATCGCAGGTAGACCAGTTGCTGAGCACTGCCATGATGACGAGCGGCACCAGTACGGCTGCGGTCTTCTGGTCGAAGAAATACTGCACGCCCGGGTCCTGGATGGTCGCGGAGATCAGCGCCCCCATGATCATGAAGGGCGCGTTGGAGAACATGAAGGCCACGGCGGTGACGCCGACGGCCTGGCGCCCGGTGCGGGTGTACCTGACGATGTCGCCCGTCATGGTGCCGCTCACCACGAAGGTGCTCCACGCCATCCCGACGCCCGCCATGAACGCCATCTGACCGTTGCCCTGCTTCTCGAACAGAGCGCCCCCGGCGGGGATGACCTTCGCGACCAGGTAATAGGCCGCAAAGATTGCCATGCCGGGCAGGGCGAGCTTCATGAGTTTCGCCATCGAGTGGATGCCGAAGATCACCGGCAGCCCGAACACGACTGCGATGATCGCAGCGAGCACCCCGATCATTGCCCCACCTTCCAGCCCGAAGGCGGCGCGCAGGATGTCGGCAGTGAGCCATGCCTGGAAGGCGTACCAGCCGGTCACCAGAACCGCCATCACCAGAATGGGAACGATCGCGCCGGTAGTGCCGAACACGGCCTTGACCATGAGGGGGAAGTTCATCCCCCATTTCCCGGCCGCGTAACCGATGGCCGAGGAGTAGAGGAAAAGGATGAAATTGCCCAGCAGGATCGCCAGGATGGCATCCGTAGTCCCCAGGCCCTGCTGGATCAGGCCGCCGATGACGGCGCAGATGTAGGCGATCCCGAAGCCCGACCACACCAGCGCGGGCTCCTTGAACCCGAGTCGCGCGCGCAGCGGGACCGGCTTGTCGTGGTACTCCTCCTTGACATCTTCCTGGTCGGAAGCGATCAGGCTTGATTCGGCGCTCATGCAAGTCTCCTGTGGGAACTGCGGGTCCGGAAGCGGCGCTCCGGCCGTGAAACGGATGGCAATCCGCGCTCAGTCATCGAGAGGCGGCGGACGGCGCTCGGTGCCCAGCCGCTCGCATGCCCTGGCGAACTGCAGGAGCGCCAGTTCCGCGACCGGACGCCCCAGCACCTCCAGGCCCACGGGAACGCCGTTGGGGGCGAAGCCCGCGGGCATGCTCATCGCCGGCAGATGGGACTGCGAGGAAATGACGGTGTTGGTGGGGAAGACCAGGCAGCCGCATTTGCCGGCCTCCAGATCCGCATAGGTAGGTGGCAGCACCTGGACGTCCGGATAGACCAGGAAGTCCAGTTCATGCGCGGCAAACACGTTCAACAACGCGCGCTGGAACTCGAACTGCGCCAGACGCTGGCGGTGGTAGCCCTCGGCGGCGAGAGGATCGACCGGCCCCTCGATGAGGTTGTGGAACAAGTCGTTCAGCGGGTGGAACAGGCGCTGCTCGTAGATCGTCTTGAAGTCCACTACCACCTTGCGGCTGGCCATGAAGCGGTCCAGGTCGGTGCGCGACTGCTGCACGTACAGCGAGGTGAGGCCGATCCAGTCCTGCAGCCCGGGCAGGGATACCTCGACCAGGGTGGCACCGGCGCTTTCCAGGCGCGCGAGGTAGGCGCGCGTCACGTCGTTCACCATCCCGGACTCACCGGTGTCGGCGCCGAATGCGTCGCGCAGCACACCGAGACGGCGGCCCTTGACCTGACCGCCTTCGAGAGCACTGGCGTAACGCCCGATGTCCGGGGACAGCGTCGCGGTGCAGGTGAACGGATCCTCGGCGTCATAGCCGGCGATCACATCCAGCAGCCTGGCAACGTCCTCCACCGTCCTGCCCATCGGACCGGGCGTGTCCTGGAAGTGCAACAGCGGCGAGAAGCCGCGGCGGCTGACCAGGCCGGTGGTGACACGCAGACCGAACAGGTTGTTGAACGAGGCGGGCACCCGGATCGAACCACCGGTGTCCTCGCCGACGCCGACCAGACCGAAGTTGGCCGCCAGCCCCGCGCCCGTGCCCGCGCTCGAGCCCCCGGCATCGCGCGTCGTGTCGTAGGGGTTGCGGGTCCGGTCCGTGACCGAAGAGAACGAGAACCAGCCGGCGGCGAAGTCGCACATGCTGGTCTTGGCGACCACGATGGCGCCAGCGTCCAGGAGCTTCTGCACGACCGTCGCGTTGCGCGTCGGCTGATAGGTCGAGAACGCGGCATTGCCGAAGGTAGTGGGGACGAAGTCGGTCTCGCCCTGATCCTTCACCAGCACGGGCACGCCGTGAAGCGGACCGCTCAGCCGGCCGGTGCGCTTCAGTGCCTCGTCGAGTTCCGCCGCCCTGGCAAGGGCCGACGGGTTGACGTTGACCACGGCGCCGATCATCGGACCGGCGCGGTCGAGTCTTGCGATGCGGTCCAGATACCAGCGGGTGAGTGTCTCGGCGCTCAGTTCGCCCGCCAGCATGCGTTCCTGGACCTGGGCGATGGTAGCCTCGATGAAATCGGTTTCGCTCGTCATGTCGTGCCCTGCGATGGTGGTGGCCACAGCCCCCGGGCGGCGAAGGCGCGCAGCGATGGAGCGCCGGCCGGGTTCGCGTCCGGATACGGACTGATCAGTGGGGGATTATCGAAATGCGCGGGCGACCCGCGCATCGCCCGAACAGGCGATTCCTTGTCACCCTTTCGGGGGATGGCACCCGGCCCGGTGAGGTACCGGAGCGCCTGCGGGACCATCCGCTCAGCCGTGATGGGACGCGGCTCGGTGGCAGGCGCGGCGCATGCGCCGCATGTCAGAACCGGATCATGCCGCGCCGCGCCGCGAGTGCGACGGCCTCTGCCCGGCTGAGCTTGGAAAACAGGTGTTTCAGGTGGGTCTTCACCGTGCTTTCAGTGATGTGCAGCTCCTCGCCGATCGCACGATTGCTCTTGCCGGCAGCGAGTCTGTGAAGGATCTGCTCCTCCCTGTCGGTGAGGGCGTGCTCCCTCACCCTCTGTGCCAGCTTCGCCGCCACCCGTGGCTGCAGATAGCCCTGCCCCGCGTGCACCGTCCGGATGCAGCGAAACAGTTCCTCGGGCGTGACGTCCTTCAGCAGATAGGCCTTCGCGCCGGCGCGAAGGCCGACGTAGATATCCTCGTCGTGGTCGAAGGTGGTGAGCACGATCACCGCA
>JBILUV010000297.1:0-4180 GCA_044370825.1 Burkholderiales bacterium
TACGCCTTCGTCAGCTACATCGGCCGCGTCACCGAGCCCCTGATCCAGGTCACCATGCAGTTCTCCCAGCTGCAGCAGGCCATCGTCGCCGCGGCCCGGGTCAACACCCTGCTGGACGAGGCCGAGGCCGGGCGCCCCGTGGCCGATGGCGACGTCGTCCAGGGGCGGCTGGAGATCCGCGACCTCAGCTTCGGCTATTCGCAGGGATCGCGAGTGCTCGACCGAATCAGCCTGGACGTGCCGGCCGGGACTTTCGTTGGCATCGTCGGTGCCACCGGCAGCGGCAAGAGCACCCTGCTGTCGTTGCTTCTGCGCTTCTATGAAGCAACGGCTGGAAGCATCTTCGTCGACGGTCAGGACATCGCGCGTCTGGACGAGCGCCGCTTCCGGGAGCGCGTCGCCCTCGTGCCCCAGGAACCCTTCCTGCTGGCGACCTCGATCCGGGACAACATCGTCATGGACCGTGATCTGGACGAGGCCACTGTGGTCAGGGCGGCGCAGGACGCCGGGGCGCACGACTTCATCTCCCACCTGCCGCTGGGTTACGACACCCTGGTCGGGGAAGGCGGCGCGCGCCTCGCCGCCGGAGAACGGCAGCTCATCGCCGTCGCCCGGGCCCTCGCCGGCGACCCTCGTCTGCTGGTGCTCGACGAGGCCACCGCCCATATCGACACGGGCACGGAACGGCGGGTCCAATGCGCCCTGGAGTCGCTACGGGGACGCATCACGATCATCTCCGTGGCGCACCGGCTCTCCACCATCCGTACAGCCGATCGCATCGTGGTGCTGCAACACGGTCGGGTCGCCGAATCCGGCACACACGAGGAACTCATGGAACACCCTGCCGGCCTGTATCGCACGCTGGTGGAGCTGCAGCAGCTGCGGGGACGCGAGAGTGCGGGAGAGGGTTTGGGGCAGTTTGCGCCGCCGGCCGACCCGCCGCCGCCGGGGTCCTGATCCCCGGAATGGCGACCGGATCGGCGAGGTGCCGGGACTGCGCGCACCGGAAGCCCGGCCGTCTACACGCCCGCCACCGCCAGACGGCCTGCCGTCTGCGCGGCCGGGGGCACACCCAGGATGCGCATGGTCTCATCCGCGGCCGCCTCGATGCGCGCCGCCACCGGTGCCGACACCAGGCGGTAGTCCCGGAAGTCATCCTCGGTGGCGTAGACGCCTGTGGGGATGGTCACGCACATGAAGAAGCTGAACAGCGGGCGCAGCTGGTGGTCGATGACCAGGGTGTGGCGCTCGCTGCCCCCGGACGCAGCCAGGATCACCGGCTTGCCCGCCAGCGCGTTCATGTCCACCAGGTCGAACAGGTGCTTGAACAGGCCGGTGTAGCTACCGCGGTACACGGGTGAGGCGACGATCAGCAGGTCGGCACTTTCCACAAGCGCCACGCGGGACTCGGCCGCGGGCGAAAGCTGCGAGCGGAAATGGGACTGCGCGAGCATGGGCCCGGTGTCCGACAGCTCGACCACGTAGCGCTCCATGGGCACCCGACGCTCCAGCGCATCCGCGATGAGATCCACCAGGACGCGGGTACGCGAGGGCGAGGCCGGGTTGCCGGACACAGCCACAAGTTTCAATCGGTTCATGACTTCTCCACGATCAGCAGTCGCCCAGGTACCCCGACAGGCCGGAGCGGCGCCGCCGGGGCACCCACTGCCCGCTGCTCAAGACAGCGCGTCGGCCCAGATGTTCTCCGCCCAGGCGCGGGCGTAGGCCGCCTCGGCCTCGCTGCGGGCGGCCGAAACGCCCGCCGTGCCCTCGGCCGTGACCAGGGCGCGCTTGCCAGGATCGTAACGATAGACCGCGGCAACATGCACGGCCTCGGTCGGCGACACGAAGCTGTAGCAGGTATTGGCCGACACCGGCACCTCGGTCGGCTCGCTGCCGCGCAGGGCGGCGATGAGCGCCGAGGCGCAGATCTTGGCCTGGTTGTTGGCCGTGTGCGCCGACTTGGGCGTCGGCGCGGCCGAGGTGGCGTCGCCGATCACGTGGATGCCGGGCACCGCAGTCGACTCGTAGGTGCGGAAGTCGATGCCCGCCCAGCGCTTGTCGACGTTCACCACACCAGCCTGGTGGGCGATCCGCCCGGCGCCGTGGGGCACGATCACGTTCAGCACCTGACCCTGATGGCTGTCGAAATCGGTCCTGACGACGCCGGCGGCGGGATCGACCTCGACCACGGCGGCGTTGGCCTGATAGTCGACGATGCCGGGATAGAGCTCCGACCATGCCTTCATGAACAGGCCCTTCTTGGACACGATCTCGGGGTTGGCATCGAGCACCAGCACGCGGGACCGCGGCTTGGAGCGCTTGAAGTAGGAGGCCACCAGGCTGACCCGCTCGTAGGGTCCGGGCGGGCAGCGATAAGGCCCCTTGGGAATGGACAGGATGTAGGTCCCACCATCCTCCATGGCCTCGAGCTGGCCGCGCAGCAGCGTGGTCTGCGGCCCGGCCTTCCATGCGTGCGGCACGCGGCTGCCGGCAACCGTCTCGTTCATGCCGGCAACGGTCTCCCACAGGAAATCGATTCCCGGAGACAGCACCAGCCGGTCATAGGAGACGCGCTGTGCCCCCGCCAGCACCACCTCGCGCCGCGCATGATCCACCGTCTCGACGTCGGCCCGCAGCAAGGTCACGCCGCGACGCGCCAGTGCCTCGTAGCCGTGGACATTCTGCTCCAGGGTGCGATCGCCACTGAGCACCAGATTGCTCATCGGGCAGGACACGAAGTGACGCTGCCGCTCGATCAGCACGACCTCGATGCCGGGGTCCCAGAGGCGCAGGTAGCGCGCGAGCGTGGCGCCGCCGAAGCCGCCGCCGATGATGACAACCCGGGGGCGCGCCCCGGCCAGCACCGCCGGCGCACCGGCGCTCAGCAGGGTGCCGACACCCGCGGCCATGAAACCCGTGAAGCTGCGACGATCCATGGCTCAGTGCCTCCCGCCCTCGGCGCCCTGAGAGGCGAACCAGTCCGCCATGAGGGCGATCTCCGAATCGGTGTAGCCGCGGGCGTGCTGGTGCATCACCGTCGCCGGGCGCTCACCCGAGCGGAAGGCACCGAATGCCGCGATGAAGGCGGAGCGCTCGAGCCCGGCGATCTTCGGGAAATCGCCCTTGGCGTGACCGTTGGTGCCGTGGCAGGCCGCGCAGCTGGCGGCCAGATCGCGCGCCTTCACCGCTTCGCCGCCCGCCAGAGCTGCGTCAGATGCGGACAGGAGCAGGCTGAGCAGCCCGACGAGGCCGGCGCCCCGGCGCCACACCCGTGATGTACCGTGTTCCTGAAATGTCATGCTCTGCCTCATCGCAGTTGTATTTCGCCCCGGCAATCCGGCGGCGGGCATCGGACCCCACGGCTCTGCCGCGTTCCGGAGTAGGGATTGTCGGTCCAGGCACGGGCAGCCGCAATAACGCTTTTGCATACTTTAATGCCAGCATCCGGCTGGTCGCGTCAAGGCGTGGTGACCCGCAGATTGGTGGTTATGGGCGGGCTGGCCCTGAGGGTCTGCAGCACCACGCAGTAGCGCTCGGTCAGCTTCATCAGGGAGTCCTGCTGCTCCGGCGAGGCGTCGCTCACCAGATCGAAGCCCAGACGGATGTCACGCAGCCCGACCGGCGCCTGGCGGTCGACGCCCAGCGTGCCGCGGGCATCGAAGTCGGCTTCCGCCGACACCGTTCCACGCTCGATTCTGATGCCGAGCGCGGCGGCCACGGCGGCCAGCGTCACCCCGGCACAGGCCACGAGTGCCTCGAGCAACATGTCGCCGGAACATGCCAGAGTGCCGTCGCCACCCGTGACGGGATGCAGCCCGGCCTCCACAAGCGCCCTGCCGGTCTCCACCCTGCAACTGAGTCCGCCACCGCCAACCTCACCCGTGGCTCTCAGGGTGACGACGGCCGCGGCGGGTTCCTCGCGGTAACGGGCCTTCAAGGGGGCCTGAAGACTGCGCAGTGCCTCTGAATCCATCGCTCGCTCTCCTCTCGCCGACATCGACGGCACTCGCTCCGATAGGGTGGCGTGCCGGAACCCGGCCAGACGCGGGACGGGGTCGCCCGGCGGCTGGACGATTCCGGCCGGTCGGGAATACAGCGATGCTAACCCGGAGGCGGCATCAGGCCGCGGCAGGACGGCAGGATCACCGCTCGCACGTGAGGCTCAGGTGCGGAAGGT
>JBILUV010000298.1:0-4155 GCA_044370825.1 Burkholderiales bacterium
GTCGTTGAAGCGCCGCGCAAGGTCGGGGAACTGCGCTCGGTCAACCGCCGCGCTTTCCGCCGTCATGTCGCGCGCATAGGGGATCGCGGCCAGCTCCGGCCGGCCCGCGACCAGGGCATTCACCTCGGGGCAGAGCGTATGGGTGTGGGCGTCAACCGTCATTCGTGTTTCCTTCCGACAATTCGGCAGTCACGGCAAGCAGCACAGCAGCGCCGGCCGCGACGTGCTCCGGGTCCGACCATTCTTCCGGCGCGTGGCTGATGCCGCCGCGGCACGGGATGAAGATCATCGCCGAGGGGCATAGCGGCGCCATGTGCCGAGCATCATGTCCAGCGGCCGAGAGGACCGGAAGGGCGGCATGGCCCAGCCGGGACGCGGTGTCCGTGATGCGCGCGCGCAGGGCGGGATCAAAGTCGTTGGGCGGCGCGTCTACCAGTCGGCGCACGGTCGCCGTGCCGGCCAGGATCGCCTCGACCCGCAACGCCAGCGCAGCCAGCGCCGGCCCATCCGGATGGCGCAGGTCCATCCGGAAGCTGACGCGGCCCGGCACTACGGAAGGCGCGTTCGGCCACACCTCGATGCGGCCGATGGTGAACTTCACTTGGCCGTCTGTCCCGCCCACCTCCTCATATAGCCGCTTCGCGGCTCGGCTGAAGCTGAGCAGCGCGTCGCGCCGGAGCGTCATGGGCAGGGTCCCGGCGTGGCCCTCCTCGCCCTCGATCACCGCCTCGAACGTCACCTTGCCTTGGATGCCGGTGACGATGCCGATGGGGATGCCGGCCCGCTCCAACTCCGTTCCCTGCTCGATATGGGCCTCCAGGTAGGCGTGGAGCGGAAAGCCCAGCTTGCGGCGCGGCAGGGCCGCGAAGTGCGCCAGCAGCGTGTCGAGAGCTTCGCCCGCCGTCACCCCGTCCGCATCGCGCGCGCCCCGGATCGCGGCGAGGGAGCGGACCCCCGCGAAGGCCTCGGACCCCATCATACCTGGGGCGAAGCGGCTGCCTTCCTCGTTCATCCAGGCGACGCACACTACGTCGCGCGCCGGCTCGTGGATAGTGGCGGCCGCTTCCAGCGCGGCCAGTACGCCGAAAGCGCCATCGAACCGCCCCCCCGTCGGCTGGGTGTCGAGATGCGAGCCGAGCAGCAGGGGCTGGAGGGATGGGTCGCGCCCGCGCCGTGCCAGGAACAGGTTGCCCGCTGCGTCGCAGGAGGGTTCCAGCCCGTCCTCGACGCCCCAGGCGATAACGCGCGCCCAGGCTTCGCCATCGGCAGCCGTCAGCGCCTGACGGTCCACCCCGCCATCTTGCCGCGCGCCGATGGCGGCCAACGCCATCAGCCTGTCCCATAGGCGACTCACTTCGTGCGCATCACCTGACTCGGCAGGGCGCGTCCATCGCGCTTCTCCCAGCGTCCGGCCTCGACCTGCGCGATGAATTCGGCGAGCACCGCGTTGAACATCGCCGGCTCCTCCAGGTTCAGCGTGTGACCGGTCTTGGGGAAGACGGATAGGCCGCAGACCGGCAGCGTCTTCTTCAGGAAGATGCCGGGCTGCAGGCAGTGGTCGTCCTCGTCGCCCACGATCACCAACGCCGGCACCTCCATCGCCTTGAGCTCATCCTCCAGATCCCAGAAGGAGGGGCGGCGGGCCTGGACGCCGCGCATGGTCAGCGCGGCTCCCTGGCCATGATGGGTGGCGAGCCGCTCGGCGAATTCCCGCCAGCCGCGCGGGTCCTTGTTCTGGAACTGCACGCGGCTCGCGCCCTCGGCATAGATCGGTGCGAAGGCACGGGCGCCGTCCTCCTCGAAGCGGCGTGCCACTTCGAGCGAAACGTCGCGGAAATACTCCTCGTGCTCCTTCTCGCAGCCATAGCCGGCGCCGGCCACGGTCAGGGACAGAGCGCGGCCGGGATGGCGCAACCCGAAATGTAACGTGGCGAAGCCGCCCATGGACAGCCCCACGATGTGCGCCTTTGCGATGCCCAGCGCGTCAAGCACCGCCACAGCGTCCGCCGCCGCGAGGGCCTGGGAGTAGCTCTCGACATCCTCCGGCACGTCGGAGGGTGGGTAGCCGCGCGCGGCGTAGGTGATGCAGCGGTGACGGCGCGCGAAGAAGCGCATCTGCGGCTCCCAGCTCGCGTGATTGCCGCCGAACTCATGGATGAACAGGATCGTCGTGCCGGTGCCCGCCTCCTCATAATGCAGGTGGACGCCATCGGGAGTGGTGATGAGCGGCATGGCCTTGCTCCTCAGAATTGTGGGGGGAGGTCGTTCAGCGACCGCGCGGCCTCGGCCAGCGCGGGGAGGCGGTCAGCCAGCCGCGCCGCCCATTCCTCGGGCACGGTGGTGCTGACCTTCACGAAGCGGTCGCCGAACCGCGCGGTGTGGTAGGCACCCTGGCGTATCATCATGCCCTCGCGCCGCGCCGCCTCGACCAGCGCCTCTGGCTGAAGCCCGTTCGTCTCGATTACCAGGAAGTTGCCGTATGAGGGCCAGATTGGCACCCCGAAGCCGCAGCGTAGCGCGGCATCGCGGATGCGCACCTTGTTCAACGCGTCCACCCGGCGCACCTCCGCCATCCATTCACACTTCACCGACAGGCCGGCGAGGGCTGCGCGCTGCGCCACCACGCTGGCGCCGAGAACGCCGGTGGATGCGCCCGCGAACTCCTCCAGGAGCATGGGCGGCACGACCAGCGCACCGATCCGCAGGCCCGCTAGGCCAAGCCATTTGGAGAAGGAGACGGACACCACCGAATGCTCCGGGGCCTCCCGCAGGGCCGGGTGATGGCCATCGGCGAAGTCGCGATAGGTGCAGTCATGCACCAGCAGCGCGCCGCATTCCCGCGCGATGGCCGCGAAGGCGGCTATCTCCTCGCGTCCATACCTCGTGCCGAGCGGATTGTTCGGATCCACCAGGTAGATCAGCGCGGTGCGCTCATCCACCGCCGCGCGCAACCGCTCGGCGGACAGCTTCCAGCCATGCTCCGGTCCGTAGATCGGGATTTCGATGACCTCCGCTCCAGCCTGGCGCGCGAAGAGAGGCGGCCACTTCCAGGTTGGGTCCGTGGTGACGAGGGTGGTGCCGGGGCGGCAGCGGGCGCGACAGACTAGGGCGAGGGCGCTGACGCCGCCCTCGGTCACGATTACCTCCGCCCCCGGCGTGCCGAGGTCCTCCACAATGGCGCGGCGCAGCGCCTCGAAGCCTAGCGGTGGGGCGTAGGCGTTGAACTCACCGGCGCTGATGCTCGCCACCATCGCCTCGCGCACCGCGCCGTGCGCGGGGAGGTGATTGGTGTTCTGACCCATCCAGGCCAAATCTGGCGCGGCGCAGAGGGCGTCGAAATAGCGGTTCCGCTCCAGGGCGCCCATCAGATGACCGATCCGCGCGCGGCGATGCCGCCGTCTATCGTCACCACTGTGCCGGTGATGTAGCTCGCCCGCGGGGAGGCCAGGAAGGCGCAAAGATCGGCTGTCTCGCGCGTCGTTGCGGGGCGCCCGCCCGGGTATCGCGCGAACAGCTCCTCCCACCGTGCCTCGTCGCCCAGCATGTCCTTCGCCTTGATCCGCATGATCTTTAGCATGCGGTCGGTGGCGACGGGGCCTGGATTGACGCCAACGACGCGGATACCGTCATCCAGCGAGCGCCCGCCGATCGCTTTTGTGAAGGACATCAGCGCCGCGTTGCCGGTGGAGCCTGCGAAATAGGCGGCATCCCAGTTCTCGCCGGAATTGCCGATGACATTGACAACCACGCCGCCACCGCGCGCCTTCATGCGCCCGTAGAACTCGCGTGTCAGGGTGATGTAGCCGAACACCTTGAGGTCGAACCCGTCCCGGATCGCCTTGTCCGTCACCTTGTCGAGCGGCCCGGCCGGAATGTCGCCGGCGTTGTTGATCAGGATGTCGGCATCGGCGGCGGCGGCGGCCAGCTCCTCCATGGCGGCGGTGGAGGACAGGTCGAGCGCATGGACGGTGATGCGCACCCCGTGCGCTGCGCGCAGCCGGGCGGCCGCGGCTTCCATGGCGAGGCCGTTCCGGGCGGCCAAGTGCAGGTGGCAGCCCTCCTCGGCCAGCACCTCTGCGCAGGCGAGCCCAATCCCCTTGGACGCGCCGGTGATCAAGGCCGAGCGGCCCCCCAGGTCAAGTTTCACGCCGTCTC
>JBILUV010000069.1:0-14237 GCA_044370825.1 Burkholderiales bacterium
CCGCGCCGGTTGCCGGCGCTCCCCGGCTCGCTCAGGAGGACCTCGCCCTCGAGCAACTGCAGCAACTCCTCGCCGCGCTCGTTGCGCACCAGCAGCCACTGCTCCCCCTCCCCGCCCATGTAGCCGACGGTGATGTCGGCCAGCACGTTGGTGTAGTCGACGCAGGTGCGGCAGGTAAGCGGGAAGAAGTCCGGCGGCAGCTTCGACATCGGCAGCTGCAGGAATGGAACAGCCCGGCGCCGCCCGTCGCTGTAGCGCAGCTCTACGTGGTAGTCGGCGCGGAATTCCAGGTAGGTGATGGTCGACGGGTCATCCGCCAGCAGGGCCAGGAACTGATGGAAGCGTTCGGTCGTCGTGTTGTCCGAGCACGGCGTGCCGATCACGAACAGACGCTCGAAACCCAGTTCCTGCTCCAGGGCGCGCAGGGCGTATACCTGGCATGGGATGCCGATCACCGCGAGCCGCTTCAGGCCACGCTCGCGCGCCGGTTCCAGCAGCGACAGCAACGGCGCGTAGCCCATGCGCATGCCCCGACAGCCCGCCATGTCGGCCGCCGCAGTCACCAGGACCGGCACCGGCCGCCACGAGTCCCGCGGATCCGGCGCCACGGTCAGCACCCCGTCCACCGCCCCCGTCTCCAGCAGCCGCTCAGCCAGACGGGTGACGATGCCGGTCCACTGCGCGCCGGGCTGCGGCGGCTCGAGGCGGGCCCGCACCATGCGCCGGAACGGACCGAAGTGCAGTTCGTCGGGCCGCGTTGCGTCGCGCGTCCGGCCGTGCACCCTCTGCTCCAGGCCGGCATAGTCCGGGCGAATGAACTGGCAGGCGCGCCCGCAGCGCTTCGGATCCTCGCTGCGGGAGATGCCGCAGTCGGTGCACAGATCACGCGCCGCGCCGGGTCCGGGCACCTGCAGGCCCAGTCCGGGGATGGCGCCCGTGCCCGGGGGCGTCACGGCAGCCGATCGGTCGTGGATGTCTGCCATCGCCAGCCCGCTGTTCGGCTAAAGCGGACGCGCGTGCGACTGCGCGCCGCATCGGCGGGAGTCATCATGCCGGGGCTGCATCGCCGTACACGATGATGGACAGAAAGCGGATCGGGACCTCCAGCAGCCTTTCCGGTCCGTGCGGAATCTCGCCCCGGAAGCTCAGCGAATCCCCGGGCTCGAGCAGGTAGGTATGCTGCCCATGGCGATACTCGATGCGACCTTCCAGCATGTGGATGAACTCCGTGCCCGGGTGCTCGAAGCTCTGGAAGATCTCGCTGCTGTCGTCCATGGTGATGAGGAAGGGCTCGAAGCTCTTGCGCGGTCCCTTGTCGTAGGCGAGCAGACGGTAGGTATGGCCGCGCTTCGTGCCCCGGCGCACCACTTCCATGCCCGAGTCGGCCTTGATCAGCTGAGCCCCGCCGTCCGGGCGATCGAAGTCGCGGAACAGGCTGGCCAGCGACACGCCGAGCACGTTCGACAGCTTGGCCAGCGTCTCCAGGCTCATGGACGCCTGCCCGTTCTCGATCTTGGACAGCATGCCCCGGCTGATGTGGGCCTGTGCCGCGACGTCGGCGATGGTCAGGCGCTGCTGCAGGCGGGAATCACGGATCACCCGCCCGAGATGGCGCTCCAGGCGCATGTCGCCCCGGGCCGTCGCCGGAACGTCCGGCAGGTCGGGGGCATCGGGTCCCGGGGCCTCTGTGCTCATGGGTTGATGTCGCCGGGCCGCCGGCACGCACCGGCGCCCGGTCGCGGGCTGGATTATAGGCATGCCCGGCGCGGCGGGCGGCGCCCCGCGGGGCGACCGAGCCCTCGGACGTCCCCGGGGAGGCTCAGAACCCGCCCACCCCCGGAATCCACTGCGTACCGGCCAGCGGCAGCTTGGCCATGGCTGCCGCCTCGATGGTCAGCGCCACCAGGTCCTCGCGCTCGAGGTGGTGCACGTTGGACTTGCCGCAGGCCCGCGCCACGGTGGTGAGTTCCATGGTCATGGTCTTGAAGTAGTTCTTCAGATGCCGCGCCCCGACTGCAGGCTCGAGCCGCAACTCGAGTTGCTCGTCCTGCGTGGTGATGCCGACAGGGCACTTGCCGGTATGACAATGGTGGCAGAAGCCCGGGGCCGTGCCGATGCGGGCGTAGTCCGGGCCCGCGTCGTGGTGGGCACCGTTACGGAAGTAGGTCTCGTTGTTGCAGCCCATGGCGAACAGCGCTCCCTGGCCAATGGACACGGCGTCCGCCCCCATGGCCAGCGCCTTCGCCACATCGGCCCCGGTGCGGATGCCGCCGGAGATGATCAACTGCACCTTGCCGCGCATGTCCATCTCCTCCAGCGCCTCGACGGCCTGGCGCAGCGCGGCGAGCGTGGGGATGCCGACGTGCTCGATGAACACGGTCTGGGTGGCGGCGGTGCCGCCCTGCATGCCGTCCACCACCACCACGTCGGCGCCGGAGTGCACCGCCAGCTTGACGTCGTTGTAGGTGCGGGTCGCTCCGACCTTCACGTAGATGGGCTTCTCCCAGTCGGTGATCTCGCGCAGCTCCTCGATCTTGATGGCGAGGTCGTCCGGGCCGGTCCAGTCGGGATGACGGCAGGCGGAGCGCTGGTCGATGCCCTGGGGAAGCGTGCGCATCGCCGCCACCCGCGGGTTGACCTTCTGGCCCAGCAGCATGCCGCCGCCGCCGGGCTTGGCGCCCTGCCCGATCACCACCTCGATGGCATCCGCACGGCGCACGTCGTCGGGGTTGAACCCGTAGCGCGACGGAAGACACTGGTACACGAGCGTCTTGGACGAAGCCCGTTCCTCCTGGGTCATGCCGCCATCGCCGGTGGTGGTGGAAGTGCCGAGCTCGGTGGCGGCGCGGCCGAGCGCCTCCTTCACGCGCGCCGAGAGCGAACCGAAGCTCATGCCGGCGAAGGTGATGGGAATGTCCAGCTCGATCGGCTTCCTGGCGAAGCGCGTCCCGAGAACGGTCTTGGTGTGGCACTTCTCGCGGTAGCCCTCGAGGGGGTAGCGCGACGCGGAGCCCGCCAGGAACACCAGATCGTCGAAGTGCGGCACGTGCCGCTTCGCCCCCAGGCCGCGGATCTCGTACAGACCGTGGGCCGCGGCGTTCTGGATGTAGTCGATCACCTTGCGGTCATAGCCCCAGCTCTCCTCGCGTACGACGCGCCGCGGATGCTCCACCAACCCCTGCTGATCAACCGGCTTGTTCATGTCCGTTCACCTTCCGCATGCCGGGCCCAGCCCGGCGTTGTGATTGCGCGCAATCCACTGCGTCGCCGAACCGCCATCGGTCAGGCGTCGCGTAATCAGTACTCCTGGTCGGCGTCCGCGTTCCAGTGGTAGAGCTGTCGCGCGGAGGCCACACGCTTGAAGGTCTTCGGGTCGTGATCGAAACCCGCGACGGCCAGCAGCTGCGCCACCTTGGCGAGATCGACGTCGCCCATCTCCTCCTCGCGCGCATCGGCGCCGAGGGAGCGGATGCGGCCACGCACGTAGATCACGGCCTCGTACAGCGAGTCTCCCAGGGCGTGCCCGGCGTCACCGCACACCAGCAGATGCCCGGCCTGGGCCATGAAGGCCGAGTAGTTGCCGATGCTGCCACCCACCACGATGTCGATGCCCTTCATCGATATCCCGCAGCGCAGGCTGGCGTCTCCCTCGATGATGAGCGTGCCCCCATGCCCCGTGGCCCCCGCGGCCTCCGAGGCAAACCCCTTCACCCGCACCGTGCCCGACATCATGTTCTCGGCCACGCCCCAGCCCACGTTGCCGTGCACCGTTATGTCGGCGTGCTTGTTCATGCCCCCGAGGTAGTAGCCGCCATGGCCGCGCACCTGGATGTCCACGGGTTGGTTCACTCCCACCGCGATCGAGTGCCGTCCGCCAGGGTTGGCCACCTCGACGGTGCGCACGCCGGAACCGGCGAGCTCGTGGTGCAGAAACTGGTTGAGCGAGCGCACCGGCTCCCGGTCGAGGTCGAACGCGCGCACCGCGGCAGCGGGAGAGATCACACTTTCCATACGTAGAGCTCCTCGGGCATCGGTTCGAACAGCCGCGCGTTGGACACGCCCGGCAACTGCGCCAGGGCGCGGAACTCCGAGGCGATGGCAACGTAGTCATCGGTCTCGGCGACCACGGCGGGTTTGCACGCGAACGCGTCGCGCACGAGGGCGAGCTTGTCCGAGGTGCCGATGAGGAAGGTATAGAAGCCGTCCAGTTCCTCGAAGCCACGCGTGAGTGCCGTCTCCAGATCGTCGCCCTCGCGCATGCGCCACTCCAGATACCGGCAGGCAGCCTCGGTATCGTTGTCGGTTTCGAAGACGATGCCGCGGTGCTCGAGCTTGCGGCGGATCATGAATGGGTTGGAGATGGTACCGTTGTGCACCAGGCAGAAGTCCTCCCCTGCCGTGAAGGGGTGGGCTCGGTCGGGCGTGACCGCGGACTCGGTCGCCATGCGGGTGTGCCCGACCAGGTGCGTGCCGGAGAAGCGCTCGAACCCGTAGCGCTCGGCCACCGAGGACGGGTGCCCGATGTCCTTGTAGATGTCCATGCGACGGCCGGCGGCGAGCAGATGGAGCGCGGGGAAGTGCTCGCGCACCCAGGGCTTGACCCGGGCCACCGGCTCGTCGCAGGTGAGGATGGCGTGATTGCCACGCGCCTCGAGCTGCGCCTCCGGCCCGAAGCGCTTCACGAACTCACCCTCGAAGGCGCCCCAGTCGTACTTCCAGTCCGGCGCGTGCAGGCTGTACTTGCGCTGGTCTTCGGGCAGGGCATCGGTGAACACCGCCATGCCGGCGGACTCCGGTCCGCGCGCCGCCATCTCGCCGAGCATGGGCACCATCCACTCGCCCAGCTGCCCGCGAAGGGCCGGGTTCTTCACCAGCAGACCCACGATTCCGCACATCGTCGCTTCCTCCAGTGGCACCCCGCGGGCGCGTCGCGCCTGCAAGGTGGCCGGGAGCCCGGCGCGGTCACGTCGCGCCCGAGGCTCCCGCGTTCAGAAAAACTCCAGGTACCGCTCCACTTCCCAGGCCGAGACGTGGCGCTGGTACTCGACCCACTCCATGCGCTTGAGCCGCAGGAATTCGTTGCCGAGGTCGCGCCCCAGGGCCTCCATCAGCACGTCGTCGGCCTCCAGTGCATCGAGCGCCTCGTTCAGGTTCTGCGGCAGGATGCCGATGCCGGCGGTCCGCAACTGATCCGGGCTCCATTCGTAGAGATTGGTGTTGTTCGGCTCGCCCGGGTCGAGATCGTGTTCCACCCCGTCCATGCCGGCCGCCAGGATGGCGATGGTCGCGAGGTAGGGGTTGGCGGCCCCGTCCGGCAACCGCATCTCGAGGCGCCCGTAAGGCACGCGCACCATGCAGGTCCGGTTGTTGTTGCCGTAGGTGATGTAGGCCGGCGCCCAGGTCGCACCCGACAGCGAACGCCCGACCACCAGGCGCTTGTACGAATTCACCGTCGGCGCGCACAGTGCTGTCAGTCCGCGCGCATGCTTCAGCAGCCCGGCAAGAAACTGATAGCCCATGCGGGACAGGCCCAGCCCGCGCGGATCGGCATCGTCGTGGAACAGATTGCCGCGAGAGGCATTGCCGATGGACAGGTGGAAATGCGCACCGGTACCGGTCCGGTTGGAGAACGGCTTGGGCATGAAGGTGGCCACCAGACCCATGCTGTGGGCGATCTCCGAGGCGGCCATCTTCAGGAATACCAGGCGGTCGGCCGAACTCATGGCATCGCCGTAGGTGTAGTTCACCTCGAACTGCCCGTTCGCGTCCTCATGGTCGATCTGGTAGACGTCGATGCCCACCGCACGCGTGCCGGTCACCAGCCGGTCGAGAAACTCGGACTGGCGCGACAGCCCCTTGTAGTCGTAGCAGGGCTTGTCCAGCGTGTCGGTGTCGTCGCCCGGCACGATGCGCCCGTCCGGCCCGCGCTTGAGCAGCATGAACTCGGGCTCGATGCCGGTGTAGAGGGTCATACCCTTCGCCGCAAGCCTGTCGAGCTGGGTGCGCAAGGCGGTGCGCGAATCATAGGCGTAGGGTTTGCCGTTGACGTGTCCCCAGGTGCACATGCGCGCATAGCCCGGCATCCACGGGATCGGCTGCAGGGTGTCGAGGTCACCGACGGCCATATAGTCCGGGCCCTGAGGCCCCATGCCGAAGCCCCACAAGGCGAAGCCGGCGAAGCCGGCGCCGTCGGTCAGCACCATCTTCAGGTGCTCCACCGGCACGGCCTTGGCCTTGGCGGCACCGTGGATGTCGACGAACTGCGCCAGGATGTACTTGATGCCGTGTTCCTTGAAAAACCCCTGCGCCTGCTCAGGTGTCATCGCGCCCTCCTCCCTTTTTTGTGTCGCACCCTCAACCCGCCTGCAGGGCGGGCCACACGGCGGTGATGCCCGCGGCTCCTCCCCCCAATTCCTCGGCGATGCCCACCAGCGTCTCCCACAGGTAGGTGCCAGCGGTGTAATCGCACCAGACCCGCCAGGCCGGTGCTCCGGACAGCGAATGGCGCAGCACCGTGACCGATACGCCGACCATCTGGGTCAGAGTGACCACCGGCTCGGCGACCGGCTGCTCGGCGAAATCGACGTTGCAGGTCTGGACCAGCAGTTCAGGGATGCGACTACCGGTGAGCATGAGCGCGCAGTCCTGGCGCCACACCGGGTAGACGCCATCCAGTCCCGCACGCAGCTCCGCGCGCAGCGCCGGAACCGACATGCCTCCGGGGCCGCCCTCGATCAGGAATTCGCTTCGCGCCAGCCGGGCCACCAGTTCGTCGCGCGAGGTCGCGCACCACTGGTTCGGCTGCGCGGGCACGGGCACGCCGCGTTCGGCAAGCCATTCCGCCGCGCGCGGCCCCTTGAGGCCGACGCGATCGAGACAGGACACGTCGATCACCCCCGCCGTGGCCGCGCGCGCCTGGTCAGCGTCGCTCACTTGCACGGCGACCGGCATGCCGAGCAGCGTGGCAAAGCGGGCCTGACGTGCGGTCAACGCGGCGTGCAGAGGGCTGCTGCGAAGCGGGCTCATGAGGATTGGCTCAGTCGGTGGACTTCTGCCGCGCGCCGGCGGCGTCATAGAACGGCAGCGCGACGACACGGGCAGCGACCATGACACCGCCCTCGGCGCGCACGCCGAGTGCCGTGCCCTCGGCCACCATGTCGGGAGCCACGAAGGCCAGGCCCACGGTGCGGCCAAGAGCCTCGCTGCGCACGATGCTGGTCACGCGGCCGGCGATGCCGCCGTCGCGGATCACGAGATGGCACTCCCTGGGCACGGCCACGGCGCCGGCGTCGAGCTCGAAGCCGACCAGCATCTGGCGCGGCCCGCGCCGCCGGACGATGTCCAGACTGCGCTTGCCGACGAAGAAGGGCTTCTCCATCTTCACCGCCCAGGTCAGCCCGACCTCGTCCGGCGTGCTCAGCCCGTCGGTGTCCTGACCGATGATGATGTGGCCCTTCTCCAGGCGCAGCACGCGCTGCGCCTCGACCCCGAAGGCGCGGATGCCGTGCGGCAGGCCGGCTCCCATCAGCGCGTCCCAGAGTGCAGGCGCGTATTCGGCAGCCACGTGGATCTCGTAGCCGATCTCCCCCACGAAGCCGACGCGCATCAGCCGCGCCTCGATCCCGGCCACCCGGGCCTGACGCAGACCGAGGTACGGAAAGGCTTCGTTGGACAGGTCGAGCTCGGTGAGGCTGCTCAACACCCTGCGCGACAGCGGCCCCGCGAGATTCATCGCGCCGTAGGCACCCGTGGCGTTGACGATGCCGATGCGCAGGTTCCACTGCGCATTCCACCGTTGCAGCTCACGGTACACCGTGGCGGCGCCGGTGGTCGTGGTGGTGAAATACCAGTGCTCGTCGGCCAGACGGCCCACCACGCCATCGTCGATCACCACGCCGGACTCGTCGGTCATCACCGCGTAGCGCGTCATGCCGACCTTGAGGTTGGCGAAACGACCGGTGTAGACCCGCTCGAGGAACTCCCCGGCATCGGGGCCGAACAGCTCGATCTTGCCGAGCGTGCCCACGTCGATCAGGCCGACGCTGGTGCGCACGGCACGGACCTCGGAGCGGACGCATTCGTCCTTGTCGGCGCCACCGGCCGCGTAGTACTCGGGTCGCAGCCACAGGCCCGCCTGCATCCAGCGCGCCCCAAGCGCCTCGTGGCGCGAGTGCATGGGAGTCTCGCGGTGCGGGTTGAAACCACGCCCCGCCAGGTGCGACAGCGGCACCGGGTGGAAGAACGGCCGCGCGGTCGTGGTGCCGACTTCGCCGGGGGAACGCCCGAGAATCCGCGCGAGGATGCGGATGGCGTTCATGTTCGAATGCTTGCCCTGGGACGGGCCCATACCCACGGTCGTATAGCGCTTCAGCAACTCGATGTTGTCGAAGCCCTCCTGGGCGGCATTGAAGAAGTCCTTGAGCTGCAGGTCCTCGTCGAAATCGACGAAGTTCTTGCCCGCCGGGTGTTCGATGACGGGCCATGCGTGGGACGCGCCGGGCGTGCGTACCACCGCCGCGGCCGCCGGCGCATCGAAGCCCAGCCAGGCCGCAGCCTCGCACCCGGCCCTCGCGCCGTCGGCAAGCCGAGCCTCGAGCGCATGTACACCGTTCACCCGCCCGGCGGCGAACATGCCCTCCGCCAGCTGGGCGGGCACGAACTGCCCCACCGACTCGTCGTAGACCATGCGGCAGCCCGACTGGTAGAGCAGTGCCGCCGCGGGCGCCCAGCCCACACTCATCACCAGCCCGTCGCAGGCAATGGTCTGGCGGCGTGAGGCGTCGGGACGGCCCGAGGCGTCGACCGGACACAACACCACCGAGGACAGCCGGTCACCCGACCCGACCGCTTCGAGCACACCATGACCAGCCAGGATGTTGATGCCCGCCTGCGTCACGCGCTCGGCGAGATCACCGCCCTGCCCCTGCGGCCGCAGATCCGCCAATGCCGCCACGCGCACACCCTGCGCGGCGAGGTCGAGCGCAGCCCCATAACCGTCGGCATTCGCCGCGAGCACCACGGCCGTGTCCATCGGCCGGACGGCATAGCGGTACATCAGCCGCTGCGCCGCGGAGGCGAGCATCACACCGGGCAGATCGTTGTTGCGGAACACCGCGGGCTGCTCGAAGGCACCCTGCGCCACGATCACCGCGCGGGCGCGCAGCTTGGTCATGTGGGTCGCGTCCACCAGGGGCACCCAGTGGTCGGTGTACCAGCCGGCGGCGAGCGTCCCCGGCCGCAGGCTCACGTTGGGCAGGGCGGCCAGCCGGGCCTCGAGGTCCCGCAGAAGCGCAAGCGACTCCGCGTCCCCACCACGCTGGTAGCCGAGGCTGCCGCCGAGGCGGGCGTTCTCGTCCACGACCACCACCCGGGCACCCGCCTGCGCCGCCGCCAGCGCTGCGCTCAGGCCGGAGGCGCCTCCGCCCACCACCAGGACGTCGGCGAAGTCGTAGCGCTTCGGCGTGCGGATGTGGGGCGTGGAGAAATCGAGCCGGCCCAGGCCGGAGACCTTGCGGAACACCCGCTCCCAGCCGCCGGCGTGGCGCGCCGGCTTGTGGAAGGCCTTGTAGTAGAAACCCACCGGCAGGAAGGCGGACAGGCGATCGAAGATCCGCAGCCGGTCGCGCGCCACCCCACCCGAGGTGTTCACCGCCTCCAGCGCCATCCCGGGCTCCAGCGGCTCGACGTCGGCCCGCAGATTGAGCCGCTGTCCGGCCTGCATGAGGGTGTTGACGTCGTGCTGCGCCATGGACAACACACCGCGCGGCCGGTGGTACTTGAAACTGCGTCCCAGCACACGGACGCCGGCGGCCCACAGCGCGCTGGCGGGAACGTCCCCAGCGAAACCACGAAAACCCTGCCCTTCGAAGCTGAAATCCAGTGCGCGGTTGCGATCGATCCACTCGCCTTCGACCCGAGGCAGACGGCGGCTCATGGCATCTCTCCCAGCGCCGCATCCTCGCCCGGCAGCCAGGTGCGCAGTACCCGGTCGGCGACGACATCACGTTCGGCCAGGAACCACGTGCCACTGGCGATGTGATACCACCACTCCGTCTTCACCCCCGGGATGCCGCTGCGGTTGAATACGTAGTCGGCCCACTCGGCGTCGGCACAGGACGGCTCGGGCATGGGGCGCACCTCGCCCCCGTAAACGAACTCCGACACCGGCCGCGGCCCGTTGACGGGACAGGTCATGATCTTCATGCCGCCCTCCCCGCCGCCGGTTGCGGCCGGGAAAATGCTGCGCGGAGACCCGTGGCTGCCTCAGTGCCCAACACTGGCGGCCCCCTTCTCTCCGGTGAGCTCGTAGCGCTCGAAGCGGGACAGGCCGAAGCCCCTGATCAGCGGATGGTCCTCATCCTTCGCCACCGTGTGGGACATGGTCTTGCCGCATACCGGCGTGGCCTTGAAGCCCCAGGTGCCCCAGCCGGAATCGATGTAGAAGCCCTCGACCGGCGTCTTGCCCATGATCGGTGCGAAGTCGGGCGTCATGTCGGCCATGCCCGCCCACTGCCGGTTGACCCGGGCGTGCGACAGGAAGGGGAACATGTCGAGCATGTGGGCCGACAGCCCTTCCACGAAATCCAGCGTCGAGCGCGTCGACTGCACCTCGTAGGGATCGAGCGACGCGCCCATTACCAGCTCGCCGCGCGCGGATTGGCTCACGTAGATGTGCAGGCTCCCGGACACGAGAATCGGGTCGAGCCACGGCTTCATCGGCTCGGTCACCATGGCCTGCAGCGGGTGCACATAGATCGGGGTGCGCAGCCCCACCATGTGGGTCACCCGGGGGGTGAAGCCCGCAACAGCGCTGAGCACCTTGCGCGTCGAGATGTAGCCGCGGGAGGTGTGCACCCCGCGCACCCGCCCGCCCTGCACGTCGATGCCCGTGACCTCGGTCCTCTGGTGGATCTCCACCCCGCGCTGGTCGGCTCCGCGGCCGTAGCCCCAGGCCACGGCGTCGTGCCGGGCGATGGCGCCGGGCGCGTGATACAGCGCGCCGAGGATGGGGGCGTGGCCGCCACAGGACAGGTCGATCTGCGGACAGGCCTCCTTCACCACCTCCGGCCCGACGAGTTCGCTGTTCACGCCCAGGTGCTTGTTGACCTCGGCGCGCCAGCGCATGGTGCGCACGGCGGAATCGGTGTGCGCCAGGGTGAAGTGGCCCCGGTTGGCGTAGAACATGTTCAGATCGAAATCGACCGCCAGGTCCTGCCAGAGGCGCACCGACTCGTCGTAGAACGCGACGCCCTCGGGCGTGAGGTAGTTCGAGCGGATGATGGTGGTGTTGCGGCCGGTGTTGCCGCCACCGATGTAGCCGCGCTCCAGCACCGCGATGTTGCGGATGCCGTGGTCCCGCGCAAGATAGTAGGCACTGGCCAGCCCGTGGCCGCCGGCGCCGATGATCACGACGTCGTAGCTGTCCTTCAGGCGGTCGTGCTGCCGGAACATTCGCGGTTCCGGATGTCTGGACGAGAGGGCGAATCGAAGCAGCTGGTAGGCCATGGCAACCTTCAGGACCGGACTTGCAAGGCGGCCGGGGCGGCGGCTGGTGAAGCAGGAAACAGGAGCAGCGACATCGGATGCAGGCTTGAACGGAGTCCGTGACTGACCTGTAGAGATTTCTCTACAGGCAACTTTTTTTCCTTAATATGCCGCCATGCATTGAGGGGGTCAACACTTTTCGCGCGTTTTTTCACGTCGAGGACGTACGCTTCGGCCCGCCGAGCGCGCGTGCCGAGCGGTTGGCCGCGGAAGCCGCGGAGTACCATTGGCCTCGGTGGTCGGCGCCCGGGCCGCGGCGCGTCACCCAAGACCGAGGAGGATGAGCCATGACCGGCCTGAACCGACGCCGCTTCATGCTGGCAACCGCCAGCCTGCCCCTTACAGCGGGAACGCGCAGTGCAAGCAGCGCGCCCAGGGCGGAGTTCGTCTACAAGTACGGCAATGACGTGCCCCCGACCCATCCGGTCACGCTCCGGGTCCAGGAGGCGGCATCTCGCATCCTCGAGGAGTCTGGCGGGCGACTCGAGATCCGGGTCTTCCCGAACAACCAGCTCGGCGGCAGCACCGACCTGATGTCGCAGCTGCGCTCGGGCGCCCTGGAAATGTTCACCCTGTCGGGCAGCATTCTGGCCACGCTGGCCAAGCCCACGTCCATCAACGCGGTCGGCTACGCCTTCCCCGATCGCGCGCGTGTGTGGGACGCGCTCGATGGCGAACTCGGGCGCTTCCAGCGCGGCGTGATCTCGAAGCTCGGACTGCACGCCCTCGAGCGCGTTTGGGAAAACGGCTTCCGCCAGATCACCACCAGCACCCACCCGATCCACACGCCGGAGGACCTGCGCGGTTTCAAGATACGCGTGCCGGTCAGTCCGCAGGCGGTGTCGCTGTTCAAGGCTCTGGGCGCGGCACCCACCGCCGTCAACCTGACCGAGGTCTATTCGGCACTGCAGACCCGCGTGGTGGACGGCCAGGAGAACTCCCTGCAGCTCATCGAGCTGTCACGCTTTCAGGAGGTGCAAAAGTACGTCTCCATCACCAACCACTCCTGGGACGGCTTTTTCTTCACCTTCAATGCGCGGGCGTGGTCCCGCCTGCCTTCCGGCCTGCAGGACATCGTGGCGAAGCACATGAACGCCGGCGCCCTGGCGCAGCGCGACGACATGGTGCGGCTCAACGCTGCTTCCGAGGAGAAACTGCGCAAGGCGGGGCTGGTGTTCAACGCCACCGACCCGGCACGCTTCCGCGCCTCCCTGTCGGCGGCAGGCTATTACCGCGAGTGGAAGAACGTCTACGGCGCCGAGGCCTGGTCGGTGCTCGAACGCTACACCGGGCCGCTCGCCTGAGATCAGCCCCGGGCGCGGGCCGCGCGCTCAGACCTGGTCGGTCTCCGTGGCATCGAAGTCCAGTTCCACCTTCGCCCCACTCGGGTCGTGGAAGAACAGCTGCCACACGCCGTTGCCGGGCAGATGGCGCAGGTCATAGGCCAGCCCGCGCGCCTTCAGCCGGCGCAGCACATCCGGCAGATCCTTGCCGGTGAAGGCCATGTGGTCGATCACCCCGGCCGGTGGCTGAGGCAGGGCCCGCCCGGCGATGACGTGCAGGATAGCCTCACCCCCCGACGCAGCGTACATCCACGCCCCCGGGAAATTGAAAGGTGGCCTCGGCCCGACCTGAAGCCCGAGCAGATCGGTGTAGAAGTCGACCGTCGCATCGAGGTCGTCCGTCAGGATGGTGAAGTGGTTCATGGCGACGGCTGGCATCAATGGCTCCGATGGAAATCACTTCGGGGTCAAATCACTTCGGGGTCAGGTCTTGTCTTTTGCCTCCAAAATTGGAGGCAAAAGACAAGACCTGACCCCGAATCAGTAAAGGTGGCACTCCACGAGGTGCTGTCGCCCGGGGGTGCCGACCTGGACGGGCTTCGGGGCCTCGTCGCGGCAGCGCTGCGTGGCAAGCGGACAGCGGGGGTGGAAACGGCAGCCGGAGGGCGGTTTTTCCGGGCTGGGCAGGTCGCCCTGGACCACCGCGTGGTCGCGCACGCGGTCCGGGTCGGGTTCGGGTACCGCGGCAATCAGGGCGCGGGTGTAGGGATGGCGGGGGTTGGCGTAGATATCCTCGGCCGGACCCATCTCGACCACGCGCCCGAGGTACATCACCGCCAGCCGGTCGCTGACGTACTTCACCACCGCGAGATTGTGGGAGATGAAAAGGTAGGACAGGCCGCGTCGACGCTGCAGGTCCATCATCAGATTGAGGATCTGCGACTGGATCGAGACGTCCAGCGCAGAAACCGGTTCGTCGGCCACGATGAGCTCGGGCGACAAGGTCAGCGCCCGCGCGATGCACACCCGCTGCCGCTGCCCGCCCGAGAACTCGTGCGGATGCCGTGCCGCCGCTTCCGCCGGCAGGCCGCAGGTCTCCAGAAGTTCCGCCACCGCCTTCGCCCGTTCGGCCCGCGTGCCCAGGCCATGGATGACCAGAGGCTCCTCGATCAGGTCGCCGATGCGCATGCGCGGATCGAGCGATGCATAGGGATCCTGGAAGATCATCTGCATGTACCGTCGCATCGGCCGCATGGCCTGCTCCGACAGCAACGTCAGCTCCGTGCCACGGAAACGCACACTGCCGCCACTTGGACGGATCAACTGCAGGATCAGCCGTCCGAGCGTCGACTTGCCGCAACCGGACTCACCGACGATACCGATGGTCTCCCCAGGGGCCTGGTCGAAAGT
>JBILUV010000299.1:0-4132 GCA_044370825.1 Burkholderiales bacterium
TCAGCTTTCGCTTCGAGGCGGGGCATACCTACGCGATCGTTGGGCCGTCGGGAGCAGGCAAGTCCACGCTGGCCGACATACTCCTGTCGCTCAGCGTGCCCGACAGCGGGAACGTCGTGGTCAATGATGGTGCAGTGCCCCTGGAAGTCGCGCGCAGGCGATTCATGCTGGTGGAGCAGCAACCCAAGATGTTCTCCTCCACGATTCGGGACAACCTTCTGCTTGGCGCCAGGGCAGACGACGAGCAGGTGTTTGCCGCACTCGAGGCTGTAAATCTCGACGGCATGGTCCGTTCGCTGGAGCAGGGGCTGGACACCCGGCTCACGTATCTTGGGGAGAACTTCTCCGGTGGGCAGCGTCAGCGATTTGGTATCGCTCGGGCGCTGGTGCACAGTCCAGATGTGTTGATCCTCGATGAGGCTACCAGCGCGCTCGATTCGAATACCCGCGCCGAGGTGGTCGCCAAGCTAAGAGCCCGCATGCGCGACGGAATCATCATTTTCGTTACCCATGATCCCGAGATCGTAGTCCTCGCGGACGAGGTGCTCTCCATTGGCGGTCTAGCTGCCAGTCCTCGCTCTGCTCGCGCGGCAGACGTCATGCCGTCCTGATAGGCTGCGCCAGA
Source organism: Burkholderiales bacterium (assembly GCA_044370825.1). GTDB lineage: Bacteria > Pseudomonadota > Gammaproteobacteria > Burkholderiales. The sequence goes on from JBILUV010000299.1 coordinate 626, forward strand.
TCGGTTGTGCGTGCTGCATTGGAGGGTAAATGCCACCAGCCGTCTTGCGGGGTTTGCCGCCCATCTGCTGTGCAGGCCGGCCGCTGCGCTGGCGTATCGTGCGACGAGTTTCCCGCAGCCGAATGAACGTTCGGTCGCGACGCTGTTTCCTGTGGGGGCGACAGACCTCGGAGGAGCCGGTGGCCAACCGGGGGGAATGTGCCATCGCCCGAGCATGGCTACCACGGTCTTGGGCTCCACGCCCGTGTGGCGCTCGATCTCGTGTTGTGGAGTGCCCATGCGCAGCAAGGTCTGGAACGTGACGCGCAAATGCGACTTCAATGCGCCCGCTCCATTCCTCTCCTTCATTCTAGGGGCGAGGACAACGTCCCGCCTTGAACGCTCGCGGAGGATCAACCACGGCTATCGGTGCTCAGGTGGGGGAATCCGGGTTGGCCACGGGTGGGGGAATTCGGGTGGCCGCCGGGGGGCGGCCGAGGCGATGAGCGTGCAGCGGCGGCATATCGACCCTCGGGCACTGCGTTCACGAAGCCTCGCGACGGGCGGTCGGTGTACGTGAACTGGCCGGTGGCTGGTCCCGACCGATCTGCCGAAGCGTGGATCGCCGTGTCCGGAGGTCAGGGCTCGTCGCGGGATCGCCGATGCCGCTCGCGGCATGGCTGAAATGCCCGACCGCATATCGGCGACATGCCTGCGACCGTCCTACACTGGCACCAAGGGTCTGGTGATGGGCGATCGATGAACCTCGCGCGCGGCTGGCTGGCGTCGACTACCCTGGCCGGCGGTCAGGCTGATTGTCGCCAGCCACGCGCGCCAGTCGATCGCCCCTTGTCACGCGGTTCTCGCTTTCTCGAACCCGCGCGGCGGGCTGCAGACGTGCTTCGGGGGCGATGCCGGACGTAAACCATGGACCTCAGTCGACTGCCACCGCTCCAGGCGGACCCGGATGCCCACGAGCCGCAGCGGATACGGCGGCTGATCCGCGAGGCGCGGATCACCGGTACCAGTCGTGGCCTGGCCTTCGGGTACCTCCAGTGCAACCTCGCGATCCTCCCGCAGTCGCACGCCGAAGACTTCATGGCGTACTGCCAGCGAAACGCGCGCGCCTGTCCGGTGCTGGAAGTCACCTCGCCCGGGCAGCCGCACTCGGTCAGCCTCGCGCCCGGCGCGGACCTGCGTACCGACTGCGCGCGCTACGCGATCTGGGTTGACGGGCAACGGCAGCCGGACCGCACCGACGTGGTGGCGCTGTGGCGCGACGATCTCGTGAGCTTCCTGATCGGCTCGGGCATCACCTTCGATGACGCCTTCGAGCAGGCAGGCATCCCGACCGATCGTTACCGCTGGGTGGTACGCACCGGCCTGTCTACCGAGACAGTGGGCGTATTCAAGGGGCCGCTGATCGCGACCATGCGCTGGCTTACGCCCGCGCAGGCCGAGCTCGCCGGTCGCATCAGCGCGCGGTTTCCGCACAACCATGGCGCGCCGATCCATGTCGGCGAGCCCGTGGACATCGGGGCCGATCTCGCGCGGCCGCTGTTCGGCGGGCCGGTGCCGGACCGGCCCGAGGGGCTGGTGCCGGTGTTCTGGGCCTGTGGCGTCACGCCGCAGTCGGCCGCGGAGGCGGCCGCGCCGCCGCTGTTCATCGCCCACGCACCCGCCCACAGTTTCATCACCGATGTGCCTGCCGATCGCCTGATGACCGGGTAGGCGCGCAAAGCCCGCCCCTTGATGCAGAGCCCCCTGAACAGGAGCCCTCCCCATGCCGACCGTCACCCCTTCCCGCCGCCAGTGGCTGGCTGCCGCCGGCTCCGCCGCGCTGATGCCGCGCGCATTCGCGCAGACCTATCCCGACCGGCCGGTGCGCATCATCGTCGCCTTCGCGCCGGGTGGTCCCAGCGACATCCTCGGCCGCTGGCTCGCGCAGCGCCTCACCGAGCGTACCGGCCGCTCCTTCGTGGTGGAGAACCTTGCCGGGGCCGGCGGCAACATCGGCATGGGCGCGGCCTCGCGCGCCCAGCCCAACGGCTACACGCTGCTGCTGGCCTCGTCCACCTACGTGGTCAACCCCAGCCTCTACAAGACGGTGCCCTACGATGCGCTGAAGGACTTCGCGCCGATCACCATGGTGGGCGAGTCGCCGCATGTGTTCTTCGTGAACCCGGCGGTGAAAGCGCAGACCCTGCGCCAGCTGGTCGACCTCGTGCGCGCGCAGCCCGGCAAGTTCAGTTACGTGTCCGCCGGCTCGGGCACGGTGGCACACCTGTCCGTAGAGCAGCTCAAGATCAGCCTCGGGCTGGATGTCACGCACATTCCGTTCAAGGGCGCCGGCCCCGCGGTGGCCGCCGTGGTGGCCGGCGAGATCGCGATCGGCTGCACCACGCTGCCGCCGGTGAAGGAGCTCGTGCGCGGCGGGCAGCTGCGCGCGCTCGCGCTCACCGCCGCCCAGCGCTTCCCGTCCTCGCCGCAGATACCGACGATGGTGGAGGCGGGCTTCACCGACCAGGAATCGTCCACCTGGCAGGCGCTGATGGCGCCCAACGGCACGCCACCGGCCATCCTCTCGTTCCTGCAGCGTGAAGTGGTGAGCATCCTCGGTGCGCCGGGCGCGCGCGAGCAGCTGGTCGACCTCGGCTTCACCGCGATCGGAAATACCCCCGCGCAGCTGACCCAGCAGATCCAGGTCGAGCTCGAGCGCTGGCGCAAGGTGATCCAGGCCGCGCGCATCGAGGCCTGAGCAGGGCGGCGCGAGGGTCGTCGAGGCCGCCGGCGTCGAGGCCGCCGGCGTCGAGGCCCGAGCGGGCTGCCGCCGGGGGTATCGCGCACCGACGGTGCGCGGGTGGTCGATGCGCGGCGGAGGGTTGCCGGGACGGCCGACGACTTGCTCGGGCCGGAAAGCGCTCGTGGCCGAGGCTCGATGCATTGGCCGTGCGCGGCGCGTGTTCGATGGTGATCGCGCAAGCACGGCCGCCAGCGTTCACGTCGAGCAGCGTGTCTTCATCCAGATCGCGGGTCTCGGCGACTTCCGCGGACGTGAGCTCGATGCAGGGTGTGCCGGTCCGCGCGAAGCAGCGGATCTCGATGGCAAGAGCCTCCTGCCGACGAATGCCTTGTGGACGGTTTCGCCGCAGGCGCCCGGTGCCTGTCGTCTTGACGAACCGAAGCTCGGTCGACAGGTGTCCGGGCAGCGCCGATCGCGTCGACGACAGCCCGGCGCGGCAACTCGCGCACACGATTGGACGGATGGCCGCGCGTGGAAGCGTCGTCGACACGCCGTTGCAGGTGTACGTCAGGTCGAGGATGTCCGTCGCCAGCTCTGCCGTGCGTCGCAGCTCGGGCACCTCATGTTCAAGGCACCTCAGCGCAGCGCCACCAGCGCTGCCTTCGGAGCCTTGTCCAGCACCTTCAGCAGCGCACGGGCCGCGCCGGTCGGGCTGCGCTTTCCCTGCTCCCAGTTGCGGATGGTGTCGAGCGACACGTCGATACGCTGCGCGAACTCGGCCTGGC
>JBILUV010000301.1:0-4122 GCA_044370825.1 Burkholderiales bacterium
TGCCAAAGCCTTGGCGGCGTTCATCGGGGTGGATCCGAAGCGCCGCGAGTCAGGAACTTCGGTCAGGGGCAGAAGCACTGTCAGCAGAGCGGGGCATGCCGCAGCGCGGCGCGCGCTGTACATGCCGGGTCTGGTGGCGCTTCAGCACAATCCCGCTCTGAAGGAGTTTGGCGAGCGACTCAGCGCCAACGGCCTGGCCAAGAAGGCGGTCATCACCGCGGTGATGAGAAAGCTGGTCCATCTCATCAACGCAGTCGTCAAATCCGGACAGCCTTTCGATGCCAATTACCGCTCAGGGCTTGCCATTCAAGACGGTATCTGACCCCAATATCACTGCAGTCATCAGAGGGGAGGGGCCATCCCGACGCTGCCGCCGGTCAGGATGGCGCCGCGAGCCGTCTCAGCGCAGCTTGGGCCCCAGCTTTTCCACCGCGACGCGGAGGACTTCCTTCAGTTGTGCCGTGTCGACGACGCGCGCCGTGCTTAGCTCGATGGGGGTGCCTGCAGTGGTCCTGGAGCCCGGCTTGGTCCCGCCAGCGCCGGTCGCCGTGCCGGTCTGTGGCGCACCCTTGGAGCCGATCTTGCCGAGCAGAGTGCGCCATTCGGCGGCGCTGATCAGGCCCGAGCGGCGCCCCCCTTCTCCATCGGGCACCGGGGTCTTGTTCGCAGTCCAGCGGGGGTCATTCGTCCGCTCGCGGTAGTTGCTGTCATAGACTTCCTGCTTGCCTGAGGCGTCCTTGATGACGAAGCTGCCATCGGGGTAGACGTAGGCCGTGCCGCCCGCGCTGAGCGGGACGTCCCTCTTGTTCTCGTCACCCGAAGGGTCGGTGTTGTTTTGCGAGCCCGCAGTGAAGTTGGCGGCGCAGGCGTCGCAGCTTCCTTTGGCGCTGACCTGCCCCGCGCCGCCATCGGAGAACCCTCCCCGGAGGGTTCTGGCGTCGCCAAGCATTCTCTCGGTGGCGTTGCCGCTGGCTCCCGGCTCGACACCGGCCTGACTGACCGCTCCCCGGGTAGCTCCCGCCGTCGCGGCATCGACCGTGCTGCCCTGCATTCCGGTCACGAGACCCTGGAGGGCCGAGGCGTTCCCGGTGACCAGCGCCCCGACCTGATTGAAGTTCATGCTTCTGAGCTTGCTGGTGAGGGCATCGATCTGGCTCGGGGAGAGCTTCAGGCGACTTGCCGCCTGCGCCCTGACCTCAGCCAGGAACGCGGGCGTCACCCGCGAAGCGCCGGTGAGCGCCTGGGATGGCTTGGCCGTGTCCGCCGCCAAGGCGGCCTGGGGAACGCAGAGGGCGCAGCAGGCGATGACCAGCGCCGATGCGATCAGGTTGGATTTCGGAAGGTGCTGGCTCATGACGACATCCTCGCTTGTGATTGTTGGCGCGACGATCTGTGGTCGCCCTTCGCTTAACGGGTCGGCGAACTTGGCGATGACGTGAGTTGCAGCCCAATGTGCTGGGGTCAGGTCTTGCCTTTTGCCCCCTCTTTCCCGGTCGTCGAGCCGTTCCGGAATGGAAATGGCAAAAGGCAAGACCTGACCCCAATATCAGGGGCGAGGCTTTGAGAGCTCGATCTTGAAGGAAGCGAAATACGCGGCGAGATGATCGATGTCGTCGTCCGAAAGGGTCTTGGCGACGACGGACATCATTTCGTTTTCCCGCTTCCCGTCGCGGTAGTCACGAAGGGCCTTGGACAAATAGAACTCGCTTTGGCCGGCAATGGTGGGCGCGTCGTCCCGCATCGACAGTCCTTGAGAGCCGTGGCACGCCTGACAGGACATCGCCTTGCGCTTGCCCAGGGCGGCATCCCCGGCCACCGCCGGCCCTGCAATCAGGGCCAGCGATGCACACAGGGAGGCCGCGGCGCGGAGAGACCACACCGCGGCACCCACGTCACTTGCCGTAGGAGATGCGGTAGATCGCACCGACGTAGTCGTCGGACACCAGCATCGAGCCGTCGGGCAACTGGGTGACGTCCAGCGGACGGCCCAGGTATTCGCCGTCGGCCGTCAGCCAGCCTTCCGCGAACGGCTCGGCCTTGCCGGGCGTGCCGTCGGCCTTGACCGGTGCCCACATCACGCGTGCGCCGACCGCGTCGTTACGGTTCCAGGAACCATGCTGAGCCCAGAAATAGCCGCCGCGGTACTTCTCGGGGAACATCTTGCCGGTGTAGAACGCTGCGCCCATGTCGGCGGCGTGCGCGTCATGCTCGATCACGGGGAACACGGCATCGGAGGGCGGCGTGGCGTCCTTGTAGTCGGCAGTGCGGACCTTGCCACCACCGTACCAGGGGAAGCCGAAGTTGGCGCCGACCTTGGTCAGGCGGTTGGTCTCGCCGGGCGGGATGGTGTCACCCATGCCGTCGACCTGATTGTCGTTGAACCAGAGCACACCATCCTTCGGGTTGAAGGCGATGCCACCGGAGTTGCGAACGCCACGCGCGACGACCTCGCGGTTCTTGCCGTCGGTGTCCATGCGGATGATGCCGCCGATGCCGACGTCGTCATACAGCTTGAGCTTGTCGGCCGGCGAAACGTTGTAGGGCTGGCCCAGGGTGATGTACATCTTCTTGTCCGGACCGATCTTGCAGACGCGGGCGCCATGGTTGTAGCTCTCTTCCGACGTGGGGATGAGCTTGCCCTGGGGCACAACCACGAAGGCGGCAACGTCCGGGCCCTCGTAGAAATACTCGGCCGCCGGGAAGACGAGCACGCGGTTGTGTTCGGCAACGTAGAGGAAGCCGTCTTTCGAGAAGCAGACGCCGTTCGGCACTGAGAACTTGAGCGACGGGGAGAACTCTTTCACTTCGTCGGCCACGCGATCCTTGTCGCGATCGGTGACGGCGTAGACCTTGGTCTTGCGGGTGCCGACGAACACGACACCGGTCGTCGGGCCCACGGCCATGTTGCGGGCGTCCGGAACGATGGCGTAGAGGTCGATCTTGAAGCCCTCGGGCAGGCGGATCTTCTTCAGCGTCTCGCGGATGGCGTCAGCCTGAGCGCCAGTCTGCGGGATGGTCGGGATGTCGAGCGGCGTGCCGGTGGTCTTGAATGCGGACAGCTTCTCGAGGTTGGCTTCCTGTGCCTGGCTGACGGAGGCCAGCGCGGCGAAGGCAAGCGCAGCGGTGGCGCGCAGAGTGAAAGATTTCGAGGACATCGATTGTCTCCGGATTGAGAGAAACAGGTTGAACTCGGATGCCTGCCAGGACGTTCCGCCCTCGAAGATCCGGTCGAGTTGGAGGGGGTGCGGTGAAAATGGTTCCGCGCCGCACAAGAGGGGGTTGGACAAAAAAGTTGTCGAATATCATGGTGCTGCAAATTCCGGGAAGAATTCATGGGGAAGCAAGGGTGCGTTGCAGCAGCGCGGTCAGGAGAAATCCGGATGGGTGGTCGGGAAGGGTGTCCCGGCCATAGCCTTTGAGCCGGGGGAGAAGCACGCGCGAGGATGGTGGCCAGATACCCCGCCGGGGCGTGTCGACCCTCGCGACCTCTCGATGCCGCGGACCGTGTGGATGGAGTCGGCCCCTGCGTTTTGCTATTGCAACTCGGAACGGGAGGAAGTTTTCGGTCCGGATGGCATGGATGGCAGAAGGCGAGACAGTATCTGACCCCAGGAAGACACAGGCTATTGGAAGCCCAGTTCGGCGCGGCGCGCCTCGGCGGTCGCCAGCGCGGGCTGGCGACCGAGGATGAGCGGGAGGCGGGCACTGCCTTCCGCGTTGCGCTCAACCCAATGCAGCTGTCCGGTTGACAGGTCGAAGCTGTCGGCGATGGCCCGCACGGGACACGCGGGGATGCAGGCGCCGCAATCGATGCACACGTCGGGGTCGATGTACAGGCGCTCATCGTCTGCGTGGAAGCAGTCGACGGGACAGACCTCCACGCATTCGGTGTAGCGGCAGCGCTCGCAGTTCTCGGTGACGACGTGCGGCATGGGCTCAGGCGCCTGGTCGGATGTCCACACGGGTGTCCGAAAAGGCGGGTGAACGTCCCAGGTCACCGAAGCGCGCAGGGTTGACGGCATTGACGCTCGCCCCCCCGGTGACCGCTGGCCAGTAGCCCATGGGCGACTGGACGATGCCAACAGGCACGTCGTCGCTCAGTTTTGCCAGCGCCTGGAACGC
>JBILUV010000225.1:0-5953 GCA_044370825.1 Burkholderiales bacterium
TCTTGCGGTTGTAGAAGATTCCGACCGTCCCCCAGGCGTAGGGCAGGCAGTACTCGCCCGCCGGATCGGACTTGGCGCGCAGCGCCGCCTTGTCGATGTTGGCGAAGCCCTTCATGCGGTTCAAGCCCGTCTTTTCCAGCAGGCCCAGCTTGGCCATGATGTCGTGCATGTGCACCGACGGGAAAACGATGTCGTAGCCGGTGGCGCCGGCCTGGAGCTTGGCCAGCATCTCCTCGTTGCTGCCGTAGGTGTCCAGCGTCACCTTGACGCCGTACTCCTTGCCGAAGCGCTCCAGGATCTCCGGGTTGATGTAGTCGCCCCAGTTGTACAGGCTGAGCCTGCCCTCGGCCCAGGTGAGCGCGGGGAGGGCGAGGGCGAGGGTGGCGAAGGCGGTGCGGATCGCGGGCATCATGGTGTCGGGCTCCGGAAGGGGACGGAAAGGGACGGCGTGAACAGGCTGGCCAGGGCGGCGTGGTCGATGGCGCGCGCGACCACGCCGGCAGGACGGAAGGCGGGTGTGGTCTCGGCCGCGACGAGCGCGTTCACCACCGCTTCCTCGATGGCCTGCACCACAGCCAGATAGATCGGGTCGAAATGCTCGTCGTTGATGGCCTCGAGGCGCCAGGCGGGAGCGCCGTGCTGCGGCAGATCGATCGGGTTCGCGACGCTGAAGGCCAGGAAGATGTCGCCCGAGTTGTTGCCGCCCGGCGTGCCGCCGCGGCCGATGCCCAGCGCAGCCCGCTTGGCCAGCCGGGTCAGCTGATGGGGCAGCATCGGCAGGTCGGTGGCGATGACGACGATGATGGAGCCCTGTTCCTGGCTGAACAGGCGATCCTCCCGCAGGTGTCGCCCCACGGGCACGCCCAGCACCGTGAGCCAGTCGCGCAGCCCGTGGTTGGCCTGCACCAGGACGCCGATGGTCCCCGTGCGGTCCGGCAGCGTCACCCGTCGCGACGCCGTGCCCGTGCCCCCCTTGAACTCGTAGCAGATCATGCCGGTGCCGCCACCGACGTTGCCCTCCGCGACCGCGCCACCCGCAGCTGCATCGAGGGCGGCCAGGGCGTGGGCCTCGGTGACGTGCTGGCCGTTGATGTCGTTGAGGACGCCGTCGTAGGTCTCGGCCACCACCGGCATCGCCCAGAGATGCCGTTCGGTGAAGGTGTCGCGGTGACGTTGGATCATCCAGCGCACCGCGGCGTGATGCACCACGCCGACGCTGTGGGTGTTGGTGATGCACACCGGTCCGCAGAACTGGCCGGCGTCGCGGATCCAGTGGGTGCCGGTCATCTCGCCGTTGCCGTTGAGCGCGAAGCTGCCGGCCCACACCGGGCGAAGCGCCGGATCGTCGAGCCGTGGCACGATCGCCGTCACGCCTGTGCGCACCTGGGTGGGGGCATCGGCGACCACGGTGGTGAAGCCAACGCCGACGCCTGCCACGTCCGTGATGGCGTTGAAGCGCCCGGGCGTCCCGGGGAAGGGCAGGCCCAGATCCCTTGCGCGTGGTCTCATGATCGGCTCCGGCGGTTCACTGGCGGCGGGAGCGCAGCCACAGGCCGGTGGCCGCCACGATGAAGGAAAAGACAAGCAGCACCATGGCCAGCGCGTTGATCTCCGGTTTGATGCCGCGTCTGAGGATGCCGTAGATGTACAGCGGCAGGGTGCCGGAGTCCACCCCGGCGATGAAGTAGGTGATGACCAGGTCGTCCATCGAGATGATGAACGCGAGCAGTGCGCCGCCGACGATGCCGGGCGCCAGCTGGGGCAGCAGCACGCGGCGGAACGTCACCCCGGGGGAAGCGCCCAGGTCGGCCGAGGCCTCCTCGAGATCGGACGGGATGCCCGCCAGCCGCGCGCTCACGATCACGAAAACATAGCTCGACAGGAACACGCAGTGGCCTGCGACGATGGTGTGCAGGCCGAGCTCCAGCCCGACGCCGACGAAGAAGACAAGCAGCGCGATGCCGAGCACGATGTCGGGCATGACCATCGGCATCACCAGCAGTGCCTGGTAGAGCGGGCGCAGCCGGAAGCGGTGGCGCGTGAGCGCCAGCGCCGAACAGGTGCCGATGACGGTCGACAGCAGGGTGGCGACGGCTGCCACCAGAAGACTGTTGCGCACCGCGGCCAGCAGCGTCGCGGTGGACTGCACATAGTTGGCGGACCGTCCGAGCGAGGTGGGCAGCCCGAGGAGGGATCGGTACCAGTCGAGGGTGAAACCCTCCCACGCCATCATGTTCACCACGTTGGCGTTGAACGAGTACACCAGGATCAACCCGATGGGCAGGTAGAGCAGGACGAGGAAGGCGATGCCCCACGCGCCGAGCAGGCGACTGCCGGTGATCGTGCTCACGCGCGCCTATCCCCCGCCTCGCGCCGGGACCGCAACACGAGGCCCAGCATCGCCAGCAGGATGGTGGCGAGCACCAGCATCGCCAGGGCGGCGCCGAAGGGCCAGTTGCGCGCCGCGAGGAACTGCTGCTCGATGGTGTTGCCGACCAGCATCACCTTGGCCCCGCCGAGCAGCGCAGGGACGATGAAGTTGCCGAGCGCCGGGATGAACACCAGCAGGCAGCCCGCCAGCACCCCGGGTGCCGTCAGCGGCAGAGTCACGCGCAGGAAGCCCTGCAGCGGCGTGGCGCCCAGATCCGCCGAGGCCTGGGACAGCGCCAGGTCGAGTTTCTCCACCGAGGCATAGACGGGAAGGAACATGAAGGGCAGCAGGACGTAGCACAGGCCGACCACCACGGCCGCCTCGGTGAACATGAGGTCAGGCGCGAGATGGCCGAGGCCCAGGGCCTCCATCACACGGTTGAGGACGCCGGTGGGCTTGAGCACCAGCATCCATGCATAGATGCGGATGATGAGGCTGGCGAAGAAGGGCAGGGTGACCAGGAACAGCACCAGCGGCTTGCGCTGACCCGGCAGGCGACTGACCCAGAAGGCTGCCGGGTAGGCCAGGACGAGGCACACCGCCACCGTCACCAGGGCCAGGCGCAGCGAGCGCAGGAAGATGCCGGCGTAGACCGGGTCGAACTCCTCGACGTCGCCGAGCGGTGCCCCGAGCACCCTGCCGTAATTGAAGGGGTAGAACTCCCATTCCACGCCGCCATAGAGGCCGGGCGAGAGCAGGCTGTAGACGGCCATGATCCCCAGCGGCACGAGGAAGAACCCGGCGAGCAGCAGGGTGCCCGGCGCGAGCAGTCCGGCCAGCGCCAGACCCCTGGAGCGTTGCTGGCTCACGGACCGGTGCCCGCCATGAGGTGTACCGCCTCCGGGGCATAGGACAGGCGTACCTGCTGTCCGGGCGCCTGAGCCGGCCGCGCCAGACGCGGGTCGTGGCGCAGCAGCACGGTGAAGCGTTCGCCTGTCGGTGTCACGACCCGCAGGTGGCGGTCCGGCCCCGCGAAGACACTGCTCTCGACCGTGCCCTCGAAGGAGGCGGTGTGCGCCTGCACCTCGTCCTCGATGCGAAGCTGCTCGGGCCGCAGCAGGGCGTCCACGCGGTCGCCGGGACAAAAGCCTGCGTGGTGCGCCAGCAACTGCAGGCCATTATCGGTCGCCACGATGAGGTGGTCTCCCGAACGCCCCTGGACCCGCATGGCGAGCAGGTTGTTGTTGCCGATGAAGCCGGCGACGAAGCGATTCGCCGGCCGGTCGTAGATCTCGCCCGGGTCGCCGACCTGCTGCAGGCTGCCGCCCGCCATCACCGCGATGCGGTCCGACATGACCAGGGCCTCCTCCTGGTCGTGAGTCACGACGAGGAAGGTGATGCCCACCTGATGCTGCAGCGCCTTGAGCTCGATCTGCATCGCCTGGCGCAGGTGGCGGTCCAGGGCCGACAGGGGTTCGTCCAGCAGCAGCAGGCGGGGACGGTTCACCAGGGCGCGCGCCAGCGCCACGCGCTGCTGCTGGCCACCGGACAACTGCCGCGGCCGGCGGCGCCCCAGTTCACCGAGCCCGACCAGGGCCAGCGCCTCGGCCACCCGGGCCTGACGCTCCCGGCGCGCCACGCCCGCGACGTCCAGGCCATAGCCCACGTTGTCCGCCACGCTCAGGTGCGGGAACAGGGCGTAGCTCTGGAACACCGTGTTGAACGGGCGACGATGCGGTGGCACGCCGGAGAGCGAGCGCCTGTCGAGCGCGATGTCGCCGCCGTCCAGCGCCTCGAAACCGGCGATGGCACGCAGCAGCGTGGTCTTGCCGCAGCCGGAGGGGCCGAGCAGCGTCAGGAACTCGTTGGCGCGGATATCGAGGTCGATGCCTGCCAGGGCGGCCACTTCGCCTCCCTCGGGCGTCCTGAAAAGGCGACGTGCGTCCTGGACGCGCAGCAGGATCTCGCCTGTCTTGGGCTGGGTGTCTGACACGGGGGTTGGCCGACTGTTGCTTCAGCAACCCCGTCTTCTATCGCAAGAGTGACGCTCTGGAAAGAGGTTTCTTCGATTGGGGGCCTGCTGCGTGCCACCCGGAAGGTGGCGGGCCGCATGCCAGGGTCGGTGACCGGGTCGGACGGGGCTGGTGTCGCCGGGTCGCACCGATACCCGCGCCCGGAGGCGGTGGGTCATCGGCTTCGAGGCCATGGCCATGGCGGCTCCGTCGCGCCGCTGCAGCGCTTCGAGCCGGCCCAGGTGTCCGCCGATCCGGTGATCGCCCTTACCCTGGCAATGATCCGGATGTGGCGCGATGCACCCGCGTCGGGTCGCAATCTGTGGTCCGGGATCGTCGCGACCTTGGCGGTGGGATCGTTCGGGCCGCTGTTCCACCTGCTTGCGCGCAAGCGCGGGTGAGCGACGCGACCGGTGCACCATGGCGGCGACGCCCCTTTCCCCTGCTGCTGCGATGCAGTATGGTTTAGCTGGTCTTCCGCACAGGACTCGCACCGATGATCCGCGTCACCTACCTCAGCCGGTCAACCGAACCGCTTTCGGCCGACGCCCTGCTGACGCTGCTATCGCAATGCCATCGCAACAACACCGCCAGAGGGCTCACCGGCATGCTGCTGTTCGGCAACGGCACCTTTCTGCAGTCGATCGAAGGCGATGAGGTTGCCGTGGACGCGCTGCTGGACAGGATCGCCGTGGACCCGCGGCACACAGCCCTGAAGATCCTGCGCCGCGAAACCATCACCAATCGCCAGTTCGCCGACTGGAGCATGGGGTTCGAGCGCGTCACCGATGTAACCCTGGCCGGCACCCCCGGCCTGCGCGACTTCAGGCTGCGCAACTTCAATCCCGAGTTCCTCGCCACCAGCGAAATCACGGTCGAATCGCTGCTCGATCGTCACCGCTCGGCCCACTGGGATCCGCTGGTACGCGAACTCGACGCCCGCGAGAAGCTGATCGCAGACCTGCGGGGGGAACTCGCGCACGCCCGCAACGATACGCAGATGGCGGCGCTGGTGCTCGAGACGGTGGTCGAGGTGGCCGTGGACGGACGGCTGGACGAGGCTCACCTGGAGCTGTGCCGCACCACGTTGCGCTCGCTGCGCTGAGGCCTGCGCCTGGCCCATGCCATCGTGGGGTTGCCCTCTCGAAGATCGGCGGTTGGGCAGGCGTCGAGGGTCAGAGCGTCGATCAGCAGGCACTGCGGAGCGCATGCGACTGCGCGCGCAAGGCCATGCAAACCTAACGACTCGCGGACGCGGCATCCCTGGTCGAGGAATTCCGGTGTTCCGACACCTGCCAGTGGGCACAAGGCAATCGTGTCGCCTTCGCGTCGAGCTTCGATGCGATGTGCGCCGAGGCGCGCGATCACCTTCCTCGCGCGACAGGGTCCCGGATGGAAGCTTCCGCATTTACCCGATCGAGACGAGCATCGCTTCCTTCGGCTCCAACTCGGACAACCGGTCGAAAACGAAGATGCGCGCGGCATCGAACCCGCCGCGATCGAACGCATCCGGGTTCTCACCATCGATCTTGCGCAGCAACGCGGCCCACTCGGTTTCGGTGAGTGGGCT
>JBILUV010000210.1:0-6473 GCA_044370825.1 Burkholderiales bacterium
AACCGCTGGTCGGCGGTCTTCATCAACCAATGACTTCCGCCAACATGCGTCCTGACACTATCGATGACCGGATCCGCCTCCTTAGAGAAGTTCTCATCCAGTGAGTCGATCCAGGCGAATACCAGAGCGACATGGACGGCGTCGGCTTCGTCGAAGATCCGCTCGCGAAGCACATGGGGGCGCAGCAGTTCCTCGAACATGGATCGAGGCTTGCGGAAGAGCCGGGGCTTGGGCTTCGACCAGTATCCGAGGTGGGGCACATCGGATGTCTTCAAGACCGTGAACGACGCAATCTGGCTCATTACGACGCGCCTCTCGACTTGGGGGCCGTGTGCATTGCGAAGAGAATGCGGACTTCCAAGCGCCGTTCTCGGACGCCGGGATTGTCTACCCCGTGGCTCGAACAGGTAACCGCGAGTCTCTTCCAACATGGCATGAGTCTAAATGGGGGGGTAACCGTTGCCAACAAGGTAGGAGTCTGAGGCGTCGATGCCGGGCCGATCATTGCCTTCACGGTGATCGACATGAATAAGGTTGCCCCCAAACTCCGGAGTTCTCACCGTCCGGCCGGCGAGAGCCGGGACAGGAGGAAGGAAATGCACGAAGTACTGAACCGTGGGATTTACACCCCGGAGTTCACGCAACAGGCGGTGCGACGGGTGAAGGCGGGTCGCACGGCCGCGGCGGTGGCCAAGATGCTCGGTATGCTCAGGCCAGCCTGTCGAACTGGGTCAGAGAGGAGGCCAAGAGTCAACTGGGGTTGAGTGTCGAGGGCAACAGCGCACCCCTGGTCCAAGCCTAGCGGGCGAAGATCGCCAGACTGAAGGCGGAGGTGGCGCAGCTGAGGATGGAGCGCGACATCGCAAAAAAGCCGCGGCGTACTTTGCGCAGGACGTGTTGCAAGGTACGTCTGGATCCGGTCGATGAAGACGCGCTGGCTGATCACGCTATGTGCCAGATGCTGGAGGTCAGCGGGAGCGGGTACTTCGGCCGGGAGGCCTCACGACGCAGGCCCGGGCGTCCCGGCGTACGCCGTCACAGCAGCGAGGTGCTGCTCGCGCACATCCGTTCCATCCGCGAGCATCTGCGCGGCGAGTATGGCTGGCTCCCACTGCAGCCAGAAGTTTCAGGACACGCTGGCTTCCTGGGGCATGCCCAGCTCGATGTCACGAAAGGGAAATCGCTGGGCCGACTCAAAGCGCGCCGCTTGACATAGGAGCATCAACGCCGCCACGGAGAGCCTGTGGGGGCCCCTGAAGACAGTCTGTGTCCATGGCCGCCGATACGCCACGCGCGACCAGGCACGGCACGCGTTGATGGACTGGCTCCTTCCACGATCACTCAAGGCTGCATTCGACGCTTGGCTATCTCGGTCCGATGCAGTTCTAGGGCCTGTTCACACTACGGACGCCAGATGCGTTGCCACCCGAAACCTCGCGAGCGAGGCGCAAAACGAAGCCGGGGTTGGGCCCCGGCGAGGCTTTGCAACGACGCGCGCGGCTTTTCTGGTGGCAACCCGTGCGGGAATGGGCCTGCCACGGCGCAGCGCGTCGTTGGACTCCTTGCCCAGACGTCCAGTCTGGGCGGCGTCGTGCGCCTGGCTCTGCGCCCTCGCAGGCCCATTCGCACTGGCGTCCGTAGTGTGAACAGGCCCTAGCAACGCTGGCTGGCGGTGCAGCACAACACTACCGCGTGATGACCTGATCACGCACTCCGATTTTCGGAGGCAACCTCAAGTCTGATGTTGCGGTTCCGGCCTCGCTTCAACAGGCGACGCTTCCGCAACGCCCTCGTCGCGCGGCAAAACCCAGCAAGGCCAGACCCGTGAGCAGCATGGCCCATGTTCCGGGTTCGGGAATGGCCGGGGTGAGCAGGAAGACGCTCGCCGCACCCAAGTAAGTACCCAGTCCGATGATCTGTCCCTTTTCGTTGACATCAAGGGCTTCGGTCAGCGTGCTCCAGGAACTGCCGGACGGCAGGAGTTCGTTTAGGTAGGTCTGTGTCCACCCGCTGCCAGAGTTGGTCCACATCGTTGCCCGATGATCGTAGCCCGCATACCAGACGCCGCCGACCACGACTCCGGTGTCGTTGATCCCGTTTGCGAAGCCATTGATGCCGCCGCCCGGCGTGGTGACCGGAAGCAAGCTTACGCTGCCCATCGTCCAGACGAACGGCTTGTATTCAGCCGTATAGCCAGTCGATGGGTTTCCTCCGCCGACGACTGTGCCGGCATCGTTGATGGCTTTGCCGATGAAGACACATTGTGTGTCCAGGCAAAAGTTTGCAGGGCGCAAGTCCGGCTGGATGCCAAGCGGATCGCGGCTGTCCGTTCCTGAAATGACCGTGGTACCTGTCGGGCCGGAGCGGGCGGCGTTGTAGTAGGGCCAGATCTGGTTGATCAACGCGGTACCCCCGTTGTTGATGCCGACGCCCGGTCCGGTCGCATAACTGGTGGCGCTTCCGTTCATGAGAAAGCCCAGTTGGCTAGGGTCATGGCCACCCGCTCCGTTCGGATCCCAGCGCACGCCTCCCCAGAGGGGGCCACCCCCGATGCTGCCGGCGATCTGGCCGGCGTCATTGATCGCGAATGCCTGTGAGCCGACTGAGCCGTCCGGCATGGGGAGGGCGGACGCGGCTGCGCCGCCGGACCAGACCATGCCTGAGTTGTTGTTCATGTCCATGCCAACGGCGACATTGGCATTGTTGATGCCGCGGAACTGCAGGATGTTGGAGACCGTTTGCGTCTGATACACCCCGCCGGCGCCGGGTGACATGACCTTGTTGCCGAACACGACCCAGCCGTTGTCGTTGATGGCCATCGGCAGGCCTTCGGAGTAGCCGGTATGGGGGCCGAGATCGGTGATGGTCCAGCCAGCCGCCTGGACGCTGCCAACACACAAGGCGAGCGCCGCTTTTGCGACGAGAGGGAGTCGTCGTTTCATGATGGTCTCCGGAAGGTTGGCGAGCGGAAGGCAGGGGAGCGAGCATCTCGATCTTGTTTCTCCCTGGAACAATGATCGCCCCTGGTGTGGCCACGCAGCTTGATCGGGATCAAGAGGATAGGCATTACAAACGGCATCTTCCGTTCGGTTGGGCCTGTATCCCCGATGCTCCGAGACGTCCACTGCGGCCAACCAGATTGTCTGCATTACCTCTGCAGTCGCCCGGTGACCACCATCGCGAGCAGGAGGATGAGCACGAGGCTGAGCACGCCGGTCGGAGCGTATCCCCAGGAACGGCTGCACAGACAGGCGGGATTCGCGCCCACCAGCATGAGCCGCACGACGATCAGCAGGATTGTCCCGAGGCTCATGGGATGCGCTTGTGCTTGACGGCGACGGTGTCCGGACGGTGCTTTCGCCAACGACGCCATGCGTACCCTCCTGAGGCTCCGAACATGCCGCCGTGGGTGGGCGCCAGTCCGTGCGCTACCGAACCATAGCCCTGTCAGCGCGTTGCCCGGCCATGCGCATGGCGTTCCACCAGACCGCCTCCCGCAGGCGCTGGCGACCGTGGCGTCGCGACGGTTTGGATGCCGTCCCGTGCGCCACCGCACCGACAGGGGGCGAAGCGGCTCGCATGCTGGTCTCTCAGTGGCTGCGCCCCCGATCGAATCCCGGCCGCGCAGCAGTGCCCACGCCACGAATCCCGACACCACGCCCAAGAGGAAGACGACCGGTGAGGCGCTCATGACCATGCCGACGGCGATGGTCCCTCCGAGGGCCCCCCAACCCTCTCCAAACCCCTCGGCGAAGGCCCTGTAGCCCCAGTGCAGGATGAGCGCGGCGAGGATCGCGTATGCGAGCCCCGTCTGTCAGTAGAAGGCGACGCCGAAGGTCCAGGCGACCCGGCGCCGCATCCACAGGCCAGCGGCGTGGGCCAGGAAAAGAAGCGCGCCGGCGCCGATGATCCAGCCGCCGGCGTTGGGCAGGGAAGCCGCTATCCAGAGGAGGCCGATGAAGTAGGCCAGGAGCCCGATCGCAGACACAACGAAATCGGGGCGCCGGCCCTCTTCTTATGGCA
Source organism: Burkholderiales bacterium (assembly GCA_044370825.1). Taxonomy (GTDB): domain Bacteria; phylum Pseudomonadota; class Gammaproteobacteria; order Burkholderiales. The sequence goes on from JBILUV010000210.1 coordinate 4,024, forward strand.
ACGACATTGGACGCCCTGGAACCGCCGAATGCCGGAATGGCAACCCGGATGTGTCACCCGGTCACGGGATGATGGCGAGGCGCATTGCGAGGCATCCCGCGCCGAGCCGATGGCAGGGCCTGGTGGCGAGAAGCGCAGGTGTGCCATGACCGCAAGGCGTCCGCCAGCGCCCGCGGAGGCCGGCGGACCAGTTTCGCGCCCCGTTGAAATGCCCGGGCCGAGGCCAACCCCGGTCAGCAAGCCCCTTGCACCAGGAGTCGGGGCCCGCGAACCTGGGGACAGTCGGACTTCGGCAAGCGGGCAAGTCCCCGATCAGGGGCGCAGCCACTGCCTGAACCAGTCCACGGCAGGCGCCACGAACCGCTCGTGTTTCGTACCCTTGTAGGCCTCGAAGTGACGCCCCTCGACGATCACCAGCTTCTTCGGTTCACGCGCCTGTTCGAACGCCGCCTTGGCCTCGGCCGCGGGAGTGATTACATCGTCGCTCGCCACGATCATCAGCACGGGCGTCGGCGATATGCGCGCGATGTTGGTCACCGGCTCATACAGGATGTGGGTGTCGAGCGACTCGACGACGAGGCTGTTGCGCCAGGAGGGGGCGGGCTTGGCCAGGTCCATGAGCGCGTCGTACCACTCCTGAAGCGGCCAGAACGACGGCTTGTCCACCGGCGCAGCGACGGGAATCTCCGCGATGGCGCCGGTCTTCACCCGTTCCGTCCTGGCCTGGGCCAGCCAGCCGAGGAACCCTGCCTGCTGCTCCGCGGGCCACTTTCCCATGTACGTTGACCACACGTTGGTCAGCGGCACTTGAGCCACGACCGTCTTGATGCGGCGATCGAACGCGGCGAGGTAGAGGACGTGACCACCGCTCATCGAAGTCCCCCACGCACCGATCCGGTCCGCATCCACCTCCGGCTGGAGCGAGGCCCAGGAGATCGCGTTGCGGTAATCCACCACCTGATCCGTCCACAGGATCTGCCCCCTGGGCTCGCCGCCGCTGCCACCGAAGTACCGGTAGTCGAAGACCAGGACGGCGAAGCCCGCCCGGGCGAAGCGGGCTGCGAAGTTGTCCAGGTACATCTCCTTCACGCCGCTGAACCCGTGCGCGGAACTTCACATCGCGGCGTTCGTACTCGCCGGCGAAAGCGAGCATGGGCAGGAGCCAGAGCAGCAGGGCGAGCAGACGGGTCGCACGCCGGGAATGGGAAAAGTGCATTTGGGCCTCCGTTCGATGTGGGCACGACGGGCGCGACGCGCGCCGCGTCTGATCTCACGGTAGGGCGGGCGGTGTTACCGACCGGTTACGTCGCGGCGGGTGTGGGTGCCGAGTGCGTCGCGGATCTGCTGGCGGAGAGCTTCCGTGGCCTCATTGGGCCGGATGCCGGACGAGGCATGCAGGGCGTCGGCGAGACGACCGTAGACCTCGAGCGCGGCCGACGTGTCCCCGAGCGCGTGGTGACAGCGCATCAGGCGGAACGCCACGGCTTCGGAGGCTGGGGCAGCCTCGAGTGCCCGGGTGTAAAGGGCAGCGGCCTCGCGCTGCCGGCCATGATGTTCATGGTGATCCCCGATCTCCTGGACTCGCCTCAGGAACATCCGCCTCAGGCGTTCACGGCAAGGCGCACTCCAACCCTCCGAGGTTTCGCCCGGGAGGAAATCACCTTGGTAGATTCGCAATGCGAGGTCCGGCTCCTCGTCCGATCGGAGCGCACGCTCCAAGGCCAGGGTGTCGACCCAGCACACGGCTGGATTCAGGCTGACCTGCCCATCCTCCACCAGGATGCTGTGCGGGTGAACCAGCAAACGACGCAACCGGTGCAACGCCACGCGAAATGCATCGCGGGCGACGTCACCGTCGTCATCGGGCCACAGGACGTCCATGATCAGATAATCCTTCACGTCCGTTCCGCCGAGTGCGATCAGCACTTTGAGCAGCAACAGCGTGCGATGGGGCGCGCGGCCTGCGAAGCCCAGTGGAACACCATCGACGCGGACTTCGAAGCGTCCGAGCGCCGTGACATGCACGGGCCAGGGCCACTGGATCACCGTGAGGTCCGGCGCCGGCAGCCGGAAGACCCGGACGAAGTGCCGGACGTTGTCTGCAAGGATGTCTCTGCGCAGCGCGGCAATGGCCAGTGACGAAGCCCAGCTGGCACACCACGAGAACTGATGGGCGTAGTAGTCCGTGCGGTCCCATCGCTGAGCGAAGAGCCGTTCCAGTCTGTCTCGCAGGAGATCCTCGTCGCCGGCGCGCATCGCCGTGACGGCATCGGCCGCATCCAGGGCCCAGCGTCCCCAGGCCATGTTGCGGCTGGCGGTCAACTCGCGGAGCGCTTGCCCGGCAGCGACGATGCCTTCCGCATCGCCAGCCTCCACGGAACCCCACAGCCAGGCGATGTGAGCGTTGATGCTGTGCGGGATCGATCCCGCAGCTTCGAACAGGCGGGCGG
>JBILUV010000066.1:0-14352 GCA_044370825.1 Burkholderiales bacterium
GGTCCTGGGCGAGAATCTGATTGCCGAGGCGTTTGGTCTCGACCAGGCACTGGCGGTCGTAACCCGCCATCTCGCGAGCGATGGCCATGACACCGGCGAGCAATTCGCCCTCCGGGAAGATGCGGCTGACGTAACCCATCCGCTCCGCCTCGTCGGCGCCGTAGATGCGACCGGTGAGGGTCACCTCCTTTGCGCGACCGAGCCCGATGATGCGCCACAGCGGATCCATGATCGGCGTCAGCGCCAGTACGATCTCGCGCTGACCGAACTTTGCACGGCTGGAGGCGTAGCGCACGTCGCACATCATGGTCAGATCGAAGCCTCCGGCGATGGCCGGCCCGCCGACGGCGCAGATCACCGGCTGCGCGCAGAACAGGATCGCCCGGTAGGTCCGGTGGAATACGGCGGTGTAGGCCTCGTTGGAGACTTTCTGCAGCTTGCGGATCTCGTTCAGGTCGAAGCCGGCCGAGAAGTAACGCTCGCCACCGGTGAGCACGATCACGTTCACGTCCTCGCGTCCTGCGAGTGTGAGGAAAACGTGCTCGAGCTCCTCCAGCACTCTTGGCGCCAGCGCATTGCCCTTGTCGGGACGGTGGATGGTGACGGTGGCGACCGCATGCTCGACAGACAGAAGAAGGTATTGGTAGTCCATGGTTTGGGCTCCGGGATAGGGCCTGCATTATCCGCCGCGTGTGCACCGCGCCGGGGCCGGGACGCCGCCCGGCGTTCCCGCCGTGCGCTCCCCTCCGAGCTTGCCTAAACTAGGGTCTGTTCACACTACCGACGCCAGATGCGTTGCCACCCGAAAAGTCGCGAGCCAGGCGCAAAACGAAGCCGGGGTTGGGCCCCGGCGAGGCTTTGCAAGGACGAGCGCGGCTTTTCTGGTGGCAACCCGTGCGGGAATGGGCCTGCCAGGGCGCAGCGCGTCGGTAGTGTGAACAGACCCTAGTGTCATCGGATCAGGGAGCAGAACATGGACGACTACGCCCGCGGGCGCGAGCAGTTCCGGCAGATGGTGGGTGAGGATCGCATCGACGCCCTGGTGGCGCGCTTCGCGGCGGTGTGCCCCGACTTCGAGCGGGAGGTCGTGTCCGTGGTGGGTGGACGCATCTGGACGCGCGGCGGCATCGACCTCAAGACGCGTTCGCTGTGCGCGATCTGTGTGCTCGCCGCCCAGGGCCGGACCAACGCGCTGAAACTCAATTTCGAAATGGCGATCGTCAACGGCACATCTCTGGAGGAGATGTTCGAGGCCTTGTTCATGGTGGCCGCCTACGCCGGATTCCCCGCCATGTGGGACGCGCTGGTCAAGCTCGAGGAGGTGCTGGTGGACCGGGAGGCCCGGGGCTGACGGGAGAGGGCGACATGCGCAGACACACGCCCGCCATCATGGCCTCCACCGGCTGGTCATGCCGCAGAACACCGCGCTGTGGCCGCCGGACCATGACGACCCGCGCATGAACGTGCCACGCCGCCTCAACGAGCTGTCGTTCCGGGACATCCTGCTGATCGCCGTCCCGGTGCTGCTGCTGGCCGGAGTCGGCCTCTGGCTTGCTGCCGTGCTCATCAAGCCGGCGCCACCGAGCCGCGTCGTTCTGGCCGCCGGGCCGAACGGCGGAGCGTATCTCCGCTACGGCGAGGCCTACCGTCGCTTCCTTGCCGCTCACCAGGTGGATCTCGAAGTCCGCCCGACCCGGGGCTCGGTGGAGAACTACGCCCTCCTCCGGGCCACCGATTCGGGGGTCGATGTCGCGCTCATGCAGGGCGGCATCGGCGACGCGGAGGAGGCACCCGACCTGGTCGCGCTGGCTAGTGTGTCCACGGAACCGCTATGGGTGTTCTGCCGGGGTGGCGAACGCCTCGACCGCATCCCCGACCTGCGCGGCAAGCGCCTCGCGGTGGGCGTTCCCGGCAGCGCGACCCGCGTCCTGGCCGAAGCGCTCCTGCGCGCCAACGGCCTGGACCAGGAGCTCGCGGAGCGGATCGAGGTGCCCGGCCTCGACGGCGCGGAGGCACTGCTGCGCGGGCTGGTGGACTGCCAGTTCCTGATCGGCGCGCCGGAGGCCGGCATCGTCCGGGCCCTGACCCATGCACCCAGCCTCACCCTCATGAATTTCGAGCGCGCAGGCGCCTACACCCGGCGCATGCACTACCTCACGCAGGTGCAACTTCCCGAGGGCGTCATCGACCTCGAGAACAATCTTCCGCCACGGGACGTGACACTTCTGGCAGCACCCGCCCAGCTGGTGGCCCGGGACACCCTGCACCCCGCGATCCAGGATCTGCTGCTCATGGCGGCCACGAAGGTTCATGGGCGGGGCAACCTCATCCAGCGCAACGGCGAGTTCCCCAGACCGGAGCACGTGGACTTCCCGGTTTCGGATGAGGCGGAACGCTTCTTCCGCTCTGGCCAGTCCTTCCTCCAGCGCTACCTGCCCTTCTGGCTGGCAAACCTCGTAGACCGCTTTCTGATCGGTCTGATCCCGCTGGCGGCGGTGCTGATCCCGATGTTCCGCCTGTTGCCACCGCTCTACCGCTGGCGGGTCCGCTCACGCATCTACCGCTGGTACGGCGAGCTGATGTTCATCGAGAACGAAATGCGTGCGCGCCTCAGCGACGACGTCCTGCAGGATCACCGCCGGCGCCTCGAGAACATGGCGGCCACGGTTGACGGTCTGACCGCACCGCTTGCCTACGCCGACCAGTTGTACCTGCTGCGCCAGCACATCGCGTTCGTGCGGGAAAAGCTCTATGCGATGTCCGACACTCCGCGTCCGCCCGCCACCGCGCAGTGAGCGCCCGGGCCGATGCCACGGCACACCACCATGACCCCTGATGATCCCGACTCCCGCGCCGTGACCTTTTCGCCCACCCTCAACCACCCGCAGCGCGTGATCTGGATGCTTCGTCACGTCGACCCCGAAAGTAGGAAGCGTGCCGAGGCATGGCGTCTTCGCAACAATTTGGGCTGCTGGTCTCAGCGGGCGCTGCCGATTGCCTTGCGGTCGCGCCATCGCCTGATGAAACATCCGGCGCAAGAACCCGAGCAGCTGCGGGTGCCCGCGGCGACTCGCAGCAGTTGAAAGAACCCACAAAGGGGAGGAACGACAATGCGGGACAGCAAGGTGCGCTCGGTCTGGGCGCAGGAGGGTGCGGTGATCAACGGGTGGCTGGGCATCCCGAGCGTCATCTCGGCAGAGAACATGGCGCAGGCGGGATGGGACTCCCTCACCGTCGACCTGCAGCACGGCCACATCGACTACCAGGTGGCCCTGGGAATGCTGCAGGCCATCAGCACCACGGCCACCACACCGCTGGTGCGGGTGCCATGGATGGAGCCCGGCATCATCATGAAGCTGCTGGATGCGGGCGCCTATGGCGTGATCTGCCCGATGATCAACACGCGCGCCGATTGCGAGGCCTTCGTCGGCGCCTGCCGCTACGCACCAGCGGGCTATCGAAGTTTCGGGCCCGTGCGCGCCTCCTGGTATGGCGGTGCAGACTACTTCGCCAACGCGGATCGGACCATCGTGACGCTCGCCATGATCGAGACGCGGCAAGCGGTCGACAATCTCGATGCCATCCTCGGCGTGCCAGGTCTGGACGGGATCTACGTCGGCCCGAACGATCTTGCCATCAGCCTCGGCCGCCTTCCCGCCGGTGTGCCCACGGATGCTCTCGTGGTCGACACTATCGGTCGCATCCGGGAAGCGGCCCGGCGACATGGGGTCCGGACCGGCATCCACTGCGGCTCCACCGCGATGGCACGGGAAATGGTGCAACAGGGCTTCCAGTTCGTCACCCTGATGCACGACAACGCCTTCCTTGCCGCCGGCGCGGCGGCGGCCGTGACTGAAATGCGCGCAGCCTCGCCGGCCGCGGCTGGCTCCGGCGTCTACTGAGGGTCTGGCGCGGCCCGCCAGGCGGGGTGCCGCGCCGTCATCGGGCGGCCGGGTGATGCCGGCGGCCCGCAATCACAGGAAGCGGAACGCCGCGGCGGCAATCAGCGTCGGCACGAGCGCTGCGCCTGCCAGACCGAGCGGGTTCACGGCCTGATCGGTGAAGTGCTTGCGCAGGATGGCCATACCCGCAGGATTTGGGGCGTTGGCGATCACCGTCAGGCCACCACCGGTCACGGCACCAGCCACCAGTGCGTATTTGAATGCGTCGGACAGGCCTTCGACCAGCGAGCCCAGATAAGTCAGGGCGGCGTTGTCGGTGAAGGCCGTCAGGACTGCCGCGCCGACGAACACGCTGTCGGCGCTCATGCTCATCAGCACGGGCTGCAGCCACCATTGCTGCTGCCCGCCCAGAACCACCAGGCCCGCCAGGAAGAACGCCACCAGCAGTCCCTCGCGCAGGATCAGCCGATCCTGATGCTGCTGGTAGGCGTTCGCGACGCCGAGGAAGAACAGGAACAGGCCCATGAATACGGCGGGATGGTGGGCGGCCACGACGATGCCGGCCAGGAAGCCGAGGTGTACCAGAGTGAGCAGGGCCGGGACCGCCGCATCGCCAGTGGCAGGGCGCAGATTCGGCAGGGCAGCCAGTTCGCGCCGGAACAGGATTGCTGCGGCGACGGCATTGGCCGTCACCGCCAGGACGGCCTTCCAGCCGAAGGCCTGCAGCATGAACGGCGTGTCCCAACCCCATTTGGCGGCCACCATGAGCACCGGCGGAGCGGCGAACGGCGTGAGGGTTCCACCGATGGACACATTGACGAACAACACCGCGAGCGTGCCGTACTTCAGGCTGGTGGACACGTTCCTGGCAAACACCCTCTCTCCCAGGATGAGTGCGACCAGGGTCATGGCGGCCGGCTCGGTAATGAGGGATCCGAGCAGCGGTCCGAGGATGAGTACCGTCATGTAGAAGCCGAGACTGCCCGGCAGCGGGATGGCTCGGGAGGCCAGCGTCAGCGCACCCAGGGACGCACGCAGGATAGGCCGCGTCGCCGCCACCACCATGATGGCAAACACGAACAGAGGCTCGGTGAAGTTGCGCGAATCGATGTATTCCGTCGCGGGGGCGCTGCCCTCGAAGACAACCATCGTCACCATGAGGACCAGGGCCCAGAACCCGAACACGACCTCGACTTCACCGAGCAGATGCCAGAGTCCGGCGTGGGCAGGCTGGGTATGCGCCAGACGCTCGAAGATCTTGGTGGCAAAGGTATGCAGGATGGCCACCGCGAACAGGGCGGCACCGATCCACTGAACGGTCGTGGCTGTCACATTTGGCTCCAGGGTTGCGGCAGACATTGCTGAACCGACGTCAACGCAAAGGCCTCACCGCGCAAGGCTCATCCGACAGCCGGGAGACGGGCGCACGCTCCGGGTCTTCGGTGCTATCGTCCAGCAGATGGATATGGGCCGGGGTCATGGGGAGACCTTTCAGGCACAAGACGAAACGCCGAGAGTACCCAAAACCGCGCGACGTCTGAACCGTTTCCTTCAGGTCGAACGCCCGCCAGGCCACTGCCAGCAACCAACCCCGGCCCGCCGGGGCGTCCCCCGGCGGGCCGGCGGCCAGCGCGTGACTGCCCGGCGGTCAGACGTCCGTGCACTGCTCGATGAAGCTGCGACGCTCATCACCCTTCAGGCCCTTCGACCGAGCCTCCGCGGTGCAGGCACGGGCTTTCTCCTTGAGCGCGAGCCGCTCCTGCTTCTCCTCGGGTGTGCTGCTCAGGCACTGGCTCATGAAATCCCGGCGCTCGTCACCCTTGAGGGACTTGGCCTTGGCCTCGGCACTGCAGGAGCGCATCTTCTCCTGCTGGGTGGCGGCGAAGGCGTTGCCGGTGGCGACGAGGGCGATAACGGCGGCGATGACGATGTTCTTCATGGGTGGTCTCCTTTGTGGGTGGATCGGCTGGGTCCGCTCGCGGATCGAACGAACGGATCGAATGCTATGCAGATCCAACGTGGGACACACCCGGAATGCCGATGTGCTCACATTGCGCGACCGGCCGTGGCATCTGGCGCGACGACACCGCGCCGAGAAGCCTGGAGCACCCCATCGAACGCGCCGACCACCCCCTCAGCCGGAGACGCGGTGCCGGGCCACGGCCTCGGCGTCCCACTCCAGGCCGATGCCGGGCCGATCCCAGGCCGTGACATGGCCGTCGACGATGCGCAGCGGCTCCTGCAGCAGTCCGCGCGCCACGTCCATCACCTCTAGCCAGTGGCAGGTCGGCGTGGCGGCAAGGAGGTGGGCGCTGGCCTCGGCGAACAGATGGGAGGACATCGGCAGACCGGCCGCCCGGGCAAGGGCAGCGGCTTCGAGCCAGCCACTCACTCCCTGGATGAACTGGGCATCGGGCATCACCAGATCCATGGCGGCGGTGTCGATGGCCACGGCCATGTCAGCCGGCCCCTGGAAGTTCTCGCCGATCTGGATCGGCGTCGCCGTCGCATCCGCGATCCTGGCACAGCCGCGAAAATCGTCCGCAGCGACCGGCTCCTCGATCCAGGTCAGTCCCTCGTCGTCCAGTACCCGGCAGCGCGCCAGGGCCTCGGGCACGGTGAGCGACTGGTTGTAGTCCACCATCAGGGCGACGCGATCGCCAAGCACCTGGCGCGCGGCGCGGATGGCCGCCAGATCCTCGGCAAGGGTGGCGAATCCAGCCTTGATCTTCAGGCCTGCGTATCCGCCGGCCAGTGCCTCCTCGGCGATCTCCACCACTTCCGCCGCATCGTACAGACCGACGCTGAAGTACGCCGGCACGGGCCGTGGCTCGGCTCCCAGGGTCCGCACCAGTGACTCCCCCCGCGCCCGCGCCCAGGCATCCCAGAGCGCCATGTCCAGGCCTCCAAGGGCGGCGCCCACGAGATTCTTCACTCCGAGCAGACGACAGCGCCGCTGCAGGAATGCGTGCAGGTCGCGCGGCGCCAGCGGCATGCCGGCGATCATCCGCCCCAGCCCGCTGATGGTGTGGTCCAGGGCCGGCAGCAGTTCCGGAAGGTACACATCGGCATAGGCCCGTCCCTCCACGCCCTCGTCGGTGAGCACGTCGATGAGCACAAGGGGGAATTTCTCGACGTAACCCGAGGCCGTGCGCAACGGTCGTGGCAGCGGGGCGAGCACCGGGGTCGTGCGTACGCTTTCGATCTTCATGATGGATTCCTTGTCGTCGCGAAAACCTGACCTGGCGAGCGCAGGTCAGGCGATGGAGTAGCCGCCATCCACGGGCAGCACCGCCCCGGTCACGTAGCGGGCCTCGTCGGAGACGAGAAAGGCGATCACGTCCCCGACTTCGCGCGGGCTGCCCCAGCGCCCCAGGGGAATGCGCTGGGTGATGGCCTGACTGCGCGCCGGATCGGTGCGCGCGCGGGAAGACAGCTGCGTCTCGATCCACCCCGGCGCCACCGCGTTCACCCGCACACCCAGGGGCGCGAAGGCGGCCGCGTGCGAGCGTGTCAGCGACACCACGGCACCCTTGCTCGCGGAATAGGCCGGGTTGCGGGCGGAACCGAAGGAGCTCCACACCGAAGCGACGTTGACGATGGCGCCGCGACCCGCCGCCAGGGCATCCCGGAACAGCACGCTGGCGCGTTCGGTCCCCATCAGGTTGACGTCGATGACGCTGCGGAAACCAGTGCCATCGAACTCCTGGCCGTCATGCAGGATGACCCCGGCCGAGTTGACCAGTGCGTGGACCACGGGATGCCTTGCCGCGAACGCCACGAGGGCACTCTCGTCGGTGACGTCGAGCGCTTCGAAGGGAAGGATTGCGGGCCATTGCGCATCACGATCGCGTCCGGCGCACTGGACGCCCCATCCCTTCTCAGCCAGCACCTCGGCCGTCGCGCGGCCGATGCCGGTGCCGCCGCCGATGACGACGGCGATCCTGGATTCACTCATCTGTTCCCCCTGGGGTTGGCCAGCCCACGGCGCCCGATGCACCGCTGAGCCGGCGACGTGATGTCACTGTAGTCGGACCACTTTGCCCGGATTCATGAGGTTACGCGGGTCCAGTGCGCGCTTGACCGCGCGCATGAGGTCGAGCTCCACCTCCGTCTTGTAGCGCGCCGCCTCATCGCGCTTGACCTGTCCGAGACCGTGCTCGGCACTGATGCTGCCGTGGAATTCATGCACCAGATCGTGCACGAGGGCATTGATCGCCGGGCTCTCGCACGCGAAGGCGTGGTCCGCCCACCCGACCGGGCGGGTCATGTTGTAGTGGAGGTTGCCGTCGCCCAGGTGCCCGAACGGCACGATGCGGATGTCGCGAATGAGCCGACGCAGGGCCTCCCCGGCGACCGCGAGGAACTCGGGGATGCGGGAAATCGGCACCGAGATGTCGTGCTTGATGCTGTATCCCGCCCGTGTCTGTGCTTCGGGAATGTGCTCCCTCACGTGCCAGAAGGCGCGCGCCTGCGACTCGCTCTGGGCGACGGCTGCATCGGTCACGTTTCCCGCCCCGAGTTGCAGCTCCAGCAGGGCCAGGACGCGATCCTGCAGGCCGTTCTGGTCCTCGGCGTCGGTGGCTTCCAGCAGGACGTGCCAGGGATGGGACGAATCGAGAGGCGACTGGGCGCCGTCGACCAGGGCCAGCGTCAGGCGCAGAGGCAGGTCGGCCATGAGCTCAAAGGCCGTGAGCCGGGCCCCCAGTGCCTCCTGGGCGGCCGACAGCAGGCGTACCGCCGCCTCGGGTGTGGGCAGACCGACCCAGGCGGTGACACTCGCCCGGGGCAGCGGAAACAGCTTGAGCACGGCCGCGGTGATGACGCCCAGCGTGCCCTCGGCCCCCACGAACAGCTGCTTGAGGTCGTAGCCGGTGTTGTCCTTGCGCAGCCCGCGCAGTCCGTCCCAGACTCGGCCGTCGGGCAGGACCACCTCCAGGCCGAGCGCAAGATCGCGCGTGTTGCCGTAGCGCAGCACGTGCACGCCACCGGCATTGGTCGACAGGTTGCCGCCGATCATGCAACTGCCCTCGGCCCCGAGGCTGAGGGGGAACAGCCGGTCCACCTCCGCGGCGGCTCGCTGCACCTGTTGCAGGACGCAGCCCGCCTCGACGGTGATGGTGTTGTTGTCCCGGTCGACCGAGCGAATACGGTTCATGCGCCGCAGGTTCAGTACCACGGGACGATCTCCGGGCTCCGGCGTGGCGCCGCCGCACAGGCCGGTGTTGCCGCCCTGGGGTACGACCGCCACCCCGGCATCGGCACACTGGCGGACGACCTCGGCGACCTGGCCGGTGTTGCGGGGGAGCACGACGGCGAGCGCTTCTCCGCGCAGGCGCCGCCGCCAGTCCACCAGGTGGGGCTCGAGGTCCGCCTCCGCGGTCAGCAGGTCAGCGGGCGCGAGCACCTGCGCAAGACGTTGCAGCAGATCCACTGCACCCCCTCCTCAATCGAGCAGTCCTTCGAACAGCCGCGTGCTGATGTAGCGCTCGCCGAAGGACGGAATGATGACGACCACCAGCCGGCCCGCATTTTCGGGTCGGCGCGCGACTTCCAGGGCGGCACAGGTGGCGGCCCCGGACGAGATGCCGACCAGCAGCCCCTCCTCGGTGGCCATGCGGCGGGCCATGGCGAAGGCATCGTCGTTGCTGACGCGGACGATCTCGTCGTAGACGCCGGTGTTGAGGATCTCCGGCACGAACCCGGCGCCGATGCCCTGTATGGGGTGCGGCCCCTTCTGTCCGCCGGACAGCACCGGGGACGCCTCCGGCTCCACCGCCACGCAGCGGAAACCCGGCTTGCGTGTCTTCAGCACCTCGCCAACGCCGGTGATGGTCCCGCCGGTGCCGATACCGGACACCAGGATGTCGGCCTGCCCGTCCGTGTCGCGCCAGATCTCCTCGGCCGTGGTCTGGCGATGGATCGCGGGGTTGGCCGGATTCGCGAACTGCTGGGGAATCAGGTAGCGCGAATCGGCCGCCGCCATCTCCTGCGCCTTGCGGATCGCGCCGCCCATGCCCTCCGACCCCGGCGTCAGGATGAGTTCGGCGCCGTAGGCGCGCAGCAGCGCCCGACGCTCGCGGCTCATGGTCTCGGGCATGACGATGGCGAGCCTGTAGCCGCGTGCCGCGCAAACAAACGCCAGCGCGATGCCGGTGTTGCCGCTGGTGGGCTCGAGGATCACCGTATCCGGCTTGATGAGGCCGGCCCGCTCGGCCGCCTCGATCATGGACACGCCGATGCGGTCCTTGACGCTGTGCGCGGGATTGAAGAACTCGAGCTTGGCGACGACCTGCGCATGACAACCTGCCGTGACGCGGTTGAGCCGCACCAGCGGGGTGTTGCCGACCAGTTCGGTGATGCTGGAGGCGATTCTCATCGGGAATTCTCCTGCCGGATGCCTTCGTTTCAGGGGCAGAGATTGTGACGCAATGCGCGACGACCCGCACGGACCAGTCTCTTCCAACCTGGTATGAGTCTGAAGGGGGGTAGCTGTTTCCAACATGGTATGAGTCTGAAGCGTAGATGCAGGGTCGATCATTGCCTTCATGGTGATCGACATGAACGAGTCCCGGCTCACAACCGTGGAGCAACTGCGCGCATTCCTCGCAGGTTCCCTGGAGGTTCAGTTCCAGCCTCTGAACGACGACCAGCAGCGCTACGCCTTGATCAGTTCGGTGTTGTCTCGATTCTGCTACGCAGCGCTGGGCCGAGCCGACAAGGGCGTGGTGCTGCGCTACCTCGAGCGCACCACCGGCTACTCGCGCCAGCAACTGACCCGGCTGGTGGCACGTTGCCGAGGCGGCGCCCCCTTGGCCAAGCGCTACAAGCCGCCCGTGGCGGGCTTTACGTGCAAGTTCAGCGCCGCGGACGTGGCCCTGCTGGCCCGCACCGATGCCCTGCACGGCACCCTGTCCGGACCAGCCACCGTGCACCTGCTCCAACGCGCCTGCCATGTCTACGGCGACGAGCGTTACCGGCGCCTGGCGAGCCTATCGGTGTCACACCTCTACAACCTGCGCGCCCAGGCCGGCTACCGGGCCCAGCGGTCCCACTGGACCAGGACCCGTCCCACCCCGGTGGCCATCGGCCAGCGACGTGCTCCCGATCCGCAGGGGCGCCCCGGGTTCATACGAATCGACAGCGTCCATCAGGGCGACCTGGACGGACTCAAGGGCCTCTACCATCTCAACGCCGTGGACTGCATCACCCAGTTCGAAATGGTGGCCACCTGCGAGCGCATCTCCGAGGCCTTCCTGCTGCCCGTGCTGGAGCAACTGCTCGAGGACTTCCCCTTCCATATCCTGGGCTTCCACGCCGACAACGGCTCGGAGTACATCAACCACACCGTGGCCAGGCTACTGCAGAAGCTGCATGCCGAATTCACCCGCTCCCGGCCCCGCCAGAGCAAAGACAACGCCCTGGCCGAGACCAAGAACGCCGCCATCGTGCGCAAGCACCTGGGCTACGCCCACATCCCCCAACGCTTCGCCTCACGGGTCAACAGCTTCTGTCGGCAGTTCCTCAACCCCTACATCAACTTCCACCGACCCTGCTTCTTCCCGCTGGTGGAAACCGACGCCAAGGGCCGGCAGCGCAAACGCTACCGCTTCCAGGACATGATGACCCCCTACGAGAAGCTCAAATCACTGCCCGGCGCCGAGTGCTTCCTCAAGCCGGGCAGGAGCTTCGAGGCTCTGGATGCCCATGTCGCCGCCACCAGCGACAACCAGGCCGCCGAGCAGCTCAACCAAGCCAGAGACCGCCTGTTTCAATCCATCCAGCGTCGACCCAACGCCGCCGCCTGACTCACCGCCCCGCAACAGCCTTCAGACGCATACCTGGATTGGAATTGACTGGACCCGCCTGCAGATCCTGTCACGCGACGGACGGTATCGCATCCCGCTACGGTCGATGCGAACCATCACGACCTGCAATGTCGTCGATAAGGTACGCCCCGTCGTCGCCGTCGCACCCGCAGGGCATCGCGATCTGCGGCCGCGTCGACTACCTCTTCGGCACCGACAAAAAAGGAGACCACTCATGAAAATTACATTCGTTTCAACATTCCTGCTTCCTGCCGCCGCCCTGCTCGGCGCCCTGTTGCCTGGCCAGGGCGGAGCGACCGTGATGCTGAACGCATCCACCCTGGTGCCCGGACAGATCGTCATCAGCGAGTTGATGATCGACCCGACCAAGGTCAGCGACAGCAACGGCGAGTGGTTCGAGATCCACAACCCATTCGGCGTCCCCATCGACCTGCAGGGACTCGTGGTCGAGAGCCAGACCGGCACCACCCTGGAGCGCTTCAGCATCGCCGGATCCGCGGTGATCCCGGCCGGCGGGTGGTTCGTGCTGGGCCGCACCACGAGCATGACGGCCAACGGCGGAGTGCCGGTCGACTACGCCTGGGGCTCCGCCCTGTCATTCGGCAACGGCGCCGACTTCCTGCGAGTGGCCAATGCCGGCGGCCAGATCCTCGCCCAGGTGTCCTGGTCGACCTCGACCGCGGGTCGCAGTCTCGAACTCAAGACCGCAACCCTTCCTCTCCTGGACCACGGCAGCTACGTACCTGGCAGCGCCACCTACGGCCTCGGTGATTTCGGCACACCGGGGCTGCGCAACACGAGCCCCATGACCCTGTCCGGGCTGGTGCAGCCGGGCACCATGGCCCTGTCCGACCTCGCCACGCCTCCCGTCCCGGAGCCCGGCACCTACGCGCTTCTGGCCGCCGGACTGGGCTGCCTGGCACTCGGGCGCAAACGCCTGACCGGCGCACGCTGACTCGTGGTGCTCCCGGCGCGTCGCGTCGTCCCCCAATGGGGAACCGCGGCCCGCCGCCGGGGCTGGCTCATGGGGCCGTGATTTCGAGGTTGTCGATGAGACGGGTGGCGCCAAGTTTCGCGGCGCCGAGGACCACGAGTTCGCGCTCGTCCGGGTCAGGCTGCATGAGTGTGCGGCGCGAGCGGACCACCACGTAATCGACGTGCCAGCCATGCCGTGCCAGCAGGGCATCCGCGGCGAATTCGAGCGCCTCGAAATTGCGATCCCCGCCTTCGACGGCCCGCTGCACCTCGGCCAGCGCCTGATGCAGCCGGGGTGCCTCGCGCCGCTCGTCAGGGCTGAGGAACCGGTTGCGCGACGACAGCGCCAGACCGTCGTCGGCGCGGCAGGTCTCGGCCGCCACAATGGTCAGCGGCAACGACAGTTGCGACACCATGTGCCGCACGATGTTGAGTTGCTGGTAGTCCTTCTTGCCGAACACGGCAGCCTGGGGCTGGACCATGTTGAACAGTTTCAGAACCACGGTGGCCACACCGCGGAAATGGCCCTGGCGGAAACGCCCCTCGAGTTTGTTGGCGATGGGCGGTGGATCGACCATGAACACCTGCGGCTCGGAATACATCTCGGACTCGTCCGGATGAAACACCACCTGACAGCCCGCTGCCTCGAGCTTGCCGCAGTCCTCCTCGAAGGTCCGGGGATAGCGGTCGAAGTCCTCCCCCTGGCCGAACTGGAGACGGTTCACGAAGATGGTGGTTACTGCCAGAGGCGCCGCGTCCAGGGCCAGCCGTACCAGGCTCAGGTGCCCGTCGTGGATGTTGCCCATGGTGGGCACGCAGGCGACTTTGCTTTCTGCGGCGAGCCGCGCACGCAGCGCGCCGACGCTCCGGATGATCTCGATGGACATGGCGGCTCAGCTCGCGAGAATCCGGGTCCCGAGCGCCTCCATGGCAGGGCTGCTGTGGCGCATCGTGCGTTCTCCGTGAACGGGGTGGACTTTGTTGTTGGTATGTGTGGCCAGCGAAGCGGGGGCACGCGGCCGCTGGCGTCGTCAGGCCCCGAGATTGAAGTACTCGCGCGCTCCGCGCATCTCGGTGATGCGGCGCAACAATAGCGCAAAGTCTTCTTCTCGATCAACAAAGTTCAGCCGCTCGCTGTTGACCACCAGCACGGGCGCGGCACTGTAGTCGTGGAAGAAGCGGCTGTAGGCTTCTGCCAGGCGGGCGAGGTAGGGTTCACTGAGGTTTCGCTCGTAGCCCATGCCCCGGCGGCGCACGCGCTCCGACAGCGTTCGGGGCGACGCCTGCAGGTAGATCACCAGGTCCGGCGCGGGTGCCTGTGGGGCCAGATGGTCGAAGATCTTCCGGTACAGACCGAGTTCGTCGTCGGACAACGTGAGACGCGCGAACAGCGGATCCTTGTCGAAGAAGAAATCCGCCACCGTGACACCCCTGAACATGTCAGCCTGACGTAGGGCGCGGACCTGTTCTACCCGCTGGAACAGGAAGAAAAGCTGGGCCGGCAGGGCGTGACGCTCGGGATCGTCGTAGAAACTGCGCAGGAACGGGTTGGACGCCGGATCCTCAAGCAACAGTTCGGCCCCGAGGGCCTCGGAGAGCCGCCGGGCGAGGCTGGACTTGCCCGCACCGATCGGCCCCTCCACCAC
>JBILUV010000067.1:0-14341 GCA_044370825.1 Burkholderiales bacterium
GGCGTGGACGCCCATCGGGAGCACCGCAAGCGCCGCGGCCGCAGCCATGGAGCGCGCAATCGTGCGAGTCATCTGTCTACTCCTTGCTTGAATTCGGGATCGTTATCGGGGGCGACGGCCACTCAGACGCGTGCGCCATAGACGGCGAGCGCATCGTCGGTGGCGAGCACACGCCGCAGGCCGGCGCGGATCTCGTCGGTGGAGGCCTCGCCCGTGGGGAAGATGGCCGCCACGTTATCGCGCGCGGTGCGCACGAAGCGCGCACGGTCCTGCTCGCTCACGCCGAGCAGTTGTACCAGGGCATCCAGTGACTCGCCGGAACCACGGGACATGTCC
This sequence comes from Burkholderiales bacterium, assembly GCA_044370825.1. Taxonomy (GTDB): domain Bacteria; phylum Pseudomonadota; class Gammaproteobacteria; order Burkholderiales. The sequence goes on from JBILUV010000067.1 coordinate 337, forward strand.
CGCGCTAGACGATCCTTGTTGCCGTCTATGAAGGCAGCCGTCTTCCAGGACGACTTGACCGTGCCGTCCTGCGAGCAGCCCGAGGTGCCCGAAGTCATGGCGAAGGTGTTGATGCCGTAGAACTCGTTCGTGGTGACCGCCATCACCTGCGGCGGCACCCCGCTCTGCCCCTCGAACAGCTTGGAGCCGGGCCCGCAGGTCCCCACATTGTTTTCGCCGGCGGCCTGGGCCAGCAGCGGAAGCGCGAGCAAAGGTGCAGCCAAGACAGCTGCGCCAGCGAACCTGATCTTCATCCTAATGCTCCTTTTTTCACCGGGAGAAATACAACACGCCAGATGCTTATAGCCGCATCGGTCACCCCGCGTCAACGCATCCGAAAGTCTGGGGTCAGGTCTTGTCTTTTGCCACCCGGCTCGGGTCTTTGGCCCATCTTCACCCGGGCTCAGCCACGGCACTCGAACACGCGATGCCTGTTCCCGCCCGCAGGAGGCAAAAGGGCAAGACCTGACCCTGACGGCTAGAACTTCCCGTACTCGAGATAAGCCTCGCGCGGGTCCATGCCGGACAGGATGGCGGTGCGCACCTGGTTCTCCTGATGCATCACCGCTTCGGTGCGCGCGACCACTTCGGCGGCCAGGGCCCCGGGGATGATGACCACGCCGTCGCGGTCGGCGAGCAGCCAGTCGCCGGAGGCGATGGTCACCTCGCCGATGGTGACGGGCTCGCCGAAGCGGTCCGGCACCCAGCGGCCGACGATGTCCTTCGGCGTGTTGAAGCTGCAGAACACGGGGAAGCCGATGTCGAGGATGAAGCCGGCGTCGCGGCAGCCGCCATCCACCACGTAGCCGCGCACGCCGCGGAACTGCAGCGTCTCGGCCGACAGCTCGCCCATGAGGGCGACGGCATGGGTGTTGGGCTGGCACACCAGCACCTTGCCCGCCGGCGCGCGCGACAGCAGGCCAGTCCACTCGAGCAGGGTGTGGTGCGGGTCGAGGCTGTTGTCGAGGTGGCCGCTGACCGTGAAGATCTCCCCGGCCAGCTTGCGCGCCGGGTCGAGGGCGCGGATCTCTGGCGGCAGCACGCAGTTCCCGTGGCCCATGGCGCGGAGCACGTCGTGCACGGCCGCGGCGTGGCAGGCCTCGAGGCGTTCGGTCAGGTCGGCGGGGGCGGGCGTCATGGTCATCCTCGGGGACAGGACAGGGTGCCAGGAGTATAGGCGCCAAGCCCGACGCCAGATACCGGCGTCATTCCAGGCCCAGCCTGCATCCCGTGTCGCCAATCGCCCATCGCCCTAGCTATCCGGCATCCCCCATCGCCTCATCCTCACCGCCCATCACCTACCCCCCTCCGTCACTGCCCGGGCCGGCGCGGGCCGCAACCACAGACCTGCGAGTGTGTCGGCGGTGAGCGCCAGGATCACGGCGATGCCACCGATCAGCGCGGCGCGGCTGGGTGCTTCGCCGACAATGGCCCAAGTGGAGATCACGCCGAGCACGGTCTCCAGTTCGGCCAGCAGGCCGACCTCAGCCGCCAGCAGGTGACGCGAGGCGATCACCATGAGCAGGCAGCCCAGGCCCAGCTGCACCACGCCCAGCGCCACGAGATTGACGAAGTCGGTGCCGGCCGCCTCGAGCGGCCAGGCGAAGGGGAGGGTCAGCAGGCAGGAGAACACGCCGGACAGGAACACCGTCGGCACCATGTCCACCCGTGCGTGCATCTTCCGGTTCAACACCACGTTGGCCCCGAAGGCCACCGGGATGACCAGCGCCAGCAGAATGCCCGAGGCGCCCTCGCCGGCGACACCCTCGACGAACATCATGACGATCCCGGCGACCGCCACGGTCATGGCGACCCAGGTACGCAGGGGGACCAACTCGCGGAGGAAGACGCGCCCCATGAGCGCCGCCATGAAAGGCGAGATGCTGCACACCACCAGGGTGTTGGCCACGGTGGTGCGCGACAGGGCGACGATGAAGCACACGTACATGAGGGCCCACAGCAGGCCAGACACCACGCCGGCACGCCCGGTATCCCGTATGCGCGCCCACAACTCGCCCCGATACTGGATGCCAAGCACGACGACCAGAAAGATCGCCATGAAGAAGGAGCGCCAGAAGGTGATCTCCCAGGCGTCCTTGAGCGACAGGGTGCGCACCAGCACCCCAGCCATGGCCCAGCAGGTGGTGGCGCCGATCATCAGCGCGATGCCGAGCCGGTGGGCGGCTGCGCTCCTCATGCAGCCGCCGACGGCAGTGGCACACCGAGCTCCTGCGCCCAGGGCTCGAGCTGCGGCAGGATGCCCGGGTGCAGGCGCACGCCCTCTGCCAGCGCGCGGGCGCGGCGGGCGAGTCCAGCCTCGCCGGGCAGCCGCACCCGCTCGACACCGGGGCGCGGCACGGCGGCACGGCAGGCGTCCGCCACCCACTGCGTCTGCCGGGTGAACGCATCCAGCCCCGAGAACAGGGCCGGGTCCAGCACCTGCAGGAAGACCTCGCCGGTCCAGCCCTCCACCGGATCGGCGCGCCCGTGGCCGCAGAAACCCTGGGTCATCGCCTCCACCAGCAGGCCAAGGGCGTAACCCTTGTGCCCGTATTCCAGCCCGCCCATGGGCAGCAGCGCCCCGCCGGGCTCGCCCGTGACCGCGGTCGGATCGTCGGTGGCGTTGCCCTCGGCATCCACCAGCCACTTGCCGGGCAGGCGCCCGCCCTCCTTCGCCAGACGGCCCACCATGCCATTGGTGGTTATGGACATGGACACGTCGATCAGCACCGGATCACCCCGGGTTGGCCAGCCTGCGGCGATCGGGTTGGGCGTGATCGCCCCGCTGCGCGCCCCATGCGGTGCCACCGAGTGGTTCTCCGGCGCGGAGGTCATGAGCAGGACCACCAGCCCCTGGTCGGTGACGCGTTTCAGGTAGGCCGCCAGGCAGGCGATGTGGTGGCTGCGACGGATCGACACCGTGCAGGTGCCGAGCTGCTGCGCTCGCGGGATGGCGAGATCGATGGCCCGGATCACCAGCCAGGTGCCGGGCAGGCGGTCGCCGTCCCAGGTCACCGCCGCGGGGAAGTCTGCCACCACCCGCGGCTCGCCCCGGGTCTTCAGCGCGCCCTTGCGGATGTCCGCGAGGTACGGGGCCAGCAGGTTGAGACCGTGGGTGTCGTGGCCCATGAGATCGGCCTCGACGAGCACCTCGGCGATCACGGCGGACTTTTCCGGCTCCATGCCTGCGGCGTCGAGCAGGCGGGTGGCGAAGGAAACGAGTTCTACTGCAGCAAACATGGGGCGGGTTCCTGGTCCCTGGCCCGGCGACCAGGAACCGATAGTCACAGCATGATGATCTGTCGCACCGTATGTCCGGAGGCGAGACGGTCGAAGCCCTCGTTGATGTCCTCCAGCCGGATGTGGTCGCTCATCAGCTTGTCGACTGGCAGCCGGCCACGGCGATACAGGTCGATGTAGCGCGGCATGTCGCGCGGCGGCACGCAGGAGCCGACGTAGCTGCCCTTGACGGTGCGCTCCTCGGCGGTGAGGTTGACGTGCTGCAGCGGCCAGCGGTGGTCCGGGTGAGGCAGGCCGGCGGTGACGGTCGTGCCGCCGCGCCGGGTGATGCGATAGGCCAGTTCCATGGCCTGCACCGAGCCGGCCATCTCCAGGCCGAAGTCGACGCCCCCGTTGGTGAGCTCCTTCACCTTCTGGATGGCGTCCGGGTCGCGGGCGTTGACGACGTCGGTGGCGCCGAGGCTCTTGGCGAGTTCGAGCTTGTCGTCGTGGATGTCGATTGCCACCACCTGGCTCGCCCCGGCAACCTGGGCGCCGAACATGGCGTTGAGGCCCACGCCGCCGAGCCCAACCACCGCCACCTTCGCCCCGGGAAACACCTGGGCCGTGTTGAGCGCGGCACCCACGCCGGTGAGCACGGCGCAGCCGAACATGGCGGCCTCGTCCCAGGGCAACTGCTTGTCGATCTTCACCAGGGAGCCGCGATTGACCACGCAGAACTCGGCGAAAGCGGACACACCCACGTGATGGTAGACCGGCTGCCCGTTCTGCGACAGCCGCATGCCGCCGCCCAGCAGGGTGCCCGCGCCATTGGACTTCTGCCCGGGCTCGCAGCGGCCGGGGTGACCCTCCTTGCAGGCCACGCATTCGCCGCAACTGGGCGCGAACACCATCACGACATGGTCGCCGACCGCCAGGTCGTCCACCCCGGGCCCGAGCTCCACCACCACCCCTGCGGCCTCGTGTCCGAGCACCATGGGCATCTGGCGCGGGCGATCGGCATTGACCGTCGACAGGTCGGAATGGCACAGGCTCGCGGCCTTCACCTGCACCAGCACCTCGCGCTGCTGCGGCGGGGCGAGCTCGACTTCCTCGATTGACATGGGACGCGACTGGGCATACGGCTGGGGCAGGCCCATCTCGCGGATGACGGCGGCTTTGATCTTCATATCAGGCTCCGGAAAGGCGGGACCGGCGAACCGGCCCCGCCAGGTGCGTAGGCGCCCGCAACTCCGCCTCACGAGGGGGCACGGGGCGCACCGGCGGCAGCGCGGGAGCAGCCCCGCCCGCCGCCGCGACCGGCATCAGTACGTGGCGCGACCGCCCGACAGGTCGAACACCCCGCCAGTGGTGAAGGAGCAGTCCTCGGTGCACAGCCAGGCCACCATGGCCGCAATCTCCTCGGTGAGCCCGAAACGGCCCATCGGAATCTTCGAGAGCATGAAGTCGATGTGGTACTGAGCGACCTGGTCGAAGATCGGCGTCTTGACCGCCGCGGGTGTCACGCAATTCACGGTGATGTTGTTCTTCGCCAGCTCCTTGCCTAGCGACTTGGTGAAGCCGATCACCGCCGCCTTGGAAGCGCTGTAGGCGGAGGCGTTGGGGTTGCCCTCCTTGCCCGCGACCGAGGCGATATTGACGATGCGGCCGTAACCGTTGTCGACCATGTGCTTCGCCGCCACCTTGCAGCAGTAGAAGGTGCCGTGCATGTTGATGTCGAACACGCGGCGCCACTCCTCCGCCGGGTAATCGATCACGGGCGCGTTCTGCCCGGCGACGCCGGCGCTGTTGACGATGGCGTCGAGCTTTCCGAGGGCGGCGACGCTCGCGTCGAAGGCAGCCTGGATCTGCTCGAGGCTGGTCACGTCCACCCGGGCAGTGTGCACCTTGACGCCCGACACCGAATGCGCGGCGGCCTCCAGGGTGGCGTCGTTCACGTCCCAGATGGCGACGTTGGCACCGGAAGCCGCCAGCCGCTGCACCACGGCCAGACCAATGCCGGAGGCACCGCCGGTGACGATGGCGGAACGCCCTGCCATGTCGAGCTTGTTCATTTCCATTCCCCCTGTGTGTTGGATGGGCAGCGCCCTGCCCGTGCGGAAGCTGCGATTCTACGGGATGCCCCGGAAAAGCTCCGGTCGTCAGCGGAGCAGATTGAGGAACAGCGTCACGTTGAGCGCGTTGGCGAAGTCGATCAGCACCGCGCCCACCAGCGGGAGCACCAGGAAGGCGCGTGGCGCCGGGCCGAGGCGATCGACCAGCGACTTCATGTTCGCCACGGCGTTGGGCGTCGCGCCGAGGCCGAAGCCGCAGTGTCCGGCTGCCATCACCGCGGCGTCGTAGTCACGGCCCATGAGCCGGTAGGTGACGGCGGCCGCGAACACGCCCATCAGGGCCACCTGGGCCACGAGGATCACGAGCATGGGCACGGCCGCGCCGCCGACCTCCATGAGGTTCAGGCTCATCATCGCCACGGTCAGGAAGAAGGCGAGCATGACCGAGGCGATGAGGTCCACCGTCTCGCCGCGGATGCGACGCCACCCGGCGGCGTCCAGCGCATTGCGCACCGCCACGCCCACCACCATGGCGCCGATGTGCGGCGGAAAGCGGATGCCGGTGAGCTCCATGAAATGGCTCACCCAGGCACCGGCCTTGACGCAGGCCAGCACTAGCAGCAGGTGCCACAGGGCGGTCCAGCCACCGGAGCCCAGGGACACAAGATCGCGCAGGATGCCGGCCTCGCCGGCAGCGCCGGCCTCAGGTTGCACGCCGGCGGCGGCAATGGCTCGCAGCCTGTGGCGCCGCACCAGCCAGATGCCGATCGGGCCACCCAGCAGCCCACCCGCCACCAGCCCCATAGTGGCGGCCGCCGCGCCGAGCGCCCCCGCACCCGCCAGACCCTGCTGCTCGAGCACCGGCGCGAAGCCCAGGGCGGTGCCGTGACCGCCGGTCATGGAGATGCTGCCGCTCACCAGGCCGAGGAGCGGATCGGCGCCGAGCAGCGTGGCAAGCACGACCCCGACCACGTTCTGAAGCACGGCGAGCCCGGTGCCGAGCAGGAGAAACAGCAGCACCTGGCTGCCGCCACGCCGCAGCACCTCGCGCGATGCATTCAGGCCGATGCAGGTGAAGAAGGCCACCATCATGGGCATGGTGACGCTGCGCGCCGGAGCATCCATCCACTCGGGCTCGATGGTGACCAGCCAGGTCCACCAGCGCGCCGTGACCTTGCTCGCCATCTGCAGCGGCGCGGACATCGCCAGCCCGGCCAGCAGCAGCGCCAACGAGACCAGCAGGCCGCCGGTCACCGGCGCAGGAATGTTGAAACGCGCCAATGCGGGGACGCGCCGGTTGAGCCGTTCGCCGAGCAGGAGCACCGGCACGGCCAGCAGTACCGGGAGCCAGGCGGGCAGGCTCAACGCGCGCCCCCGTATCCCGCGCCGCCCTTCCGGCCCGCCGTCACTCGCCCTGCCCGGAGGACTCCAGCTTGGGGCGACCGAACAGGCTCCAGCGGCGCGCCGGCGCCTCTTCGGCGGGCGTCTCCGCGGCAGGAGGCGGCACCAGCGCCTGATTGAAACGCTCGAAGAAGCCGTCCGCCAGCTTGCGTGCAACGCCGTCGATGAGACGTGAACCGACCTGCGCCAGTTTGCCGCCAACGGTTGCGTTGGCCTTGTACGTGAGCACGGTGACGGCGTCGGATTCCTGGGTCAACACGACCTCGGCCTGACCCTTGCCGAAGCCGGCCACGCCGCCGGAGCCCTCGAACGACAGGAAATACGAGTGCGGCGGATTGGGCTGCAGGATGTGCAGCTTGCCCGTGAACTTCGCCTTGACGGGCCCGACGGCCGCCACCATGGCGAGGCTGAATTCGGAGTCCGAGTGCTTCTCCACCTTGTCGCAGCCGGGGATGCACTGCTTCAGCATGTCCGGATCGTTGAGGGCTTCCCACACTGCCTGTTGCGGCAGGGCGATGACCTGTTCGCCCATGATTTCCATCGACTAGCGCTCCTTGGGGCCCGCCGCTGCGAGCCGCGATAGACGAGCTGGCCGGAGCCTAGCGTGACGGGGATCGAACACGCCGGCGAGCCGCTCGAGACTGTCGACATTATGCGCCGGCAGGAAGTGGTCGACGTGAGGCATCAGGGCGCGCACGCCGGCCGCGCGCGGCTCGAAGCCCTGGAAACGCAGCAGCGGGTTCAGCCACATCAGGCTGCGGCAGGACTTGCGCAGCCGCTCCGCCTGCGCCGACAGGCCGGCGCCCTGGTCGCGGTCCAGGCCGTCGGTGATCAGCAGCACCGAGGCGTTCTGGCCCAGGACCCGGCGCGACCAGCGCAGGTTGAACTCGGCGAGGCTGGAGGCGATGCGCGTGCCGCCGGACCAGTCCGCCACCGCCGCCGACACCTGACGCAGGGCGAGGTCGACATCCCGGTGACGCAGCGGCCGCGTCACGTTGGTCAGCCGGGTACCGAACAGGAACACCTGGACGCGGTCGCGATCGTTGGTGATGGCGTGCAGGAAGTGCAGGAACATCCGGGTATAGGCCTGCATCGATCCGGAGATGTCGCACAGCACCACCAGCGGGGCGTGCCGCCGGCGCCGGCGGCTGCGGCGCAGGGGCAGCAGGTCGCCGCCGCCGCGCAGGCTGGCACGCAGGCTGGCACGCATGTCCACCAGAGGCCCGTCGGCTGCCGGTCGCCGGCGCCGCGTCACGATCTCCGGCACCGGCAGTGCGAGCCGCGTCATGAGGGCGCGCGCCTGCTCCATCTCGTGCGCCGACATGCTGGCGAAATCCCGCGCGCCGAGGCGCTCGCGCGCATCCGGCGCGAGTGCCAGGCTGCGCGTCTCGTGCTGCAGCAGCAGCGGCTCGCGATCGGCCGGCAGTTCCGCGGCGAGGGCGTCGAGCACCCTCTTCAGCGCGGTGGGATCCTCCTCGACAGCCGGCGCCGCGGCCATCGGCCCCCGTCCGGGCGCCCCGCCCTGCGGCGCTCTCGGCCGCCAGAAGAGATCGAAGGCCTGGTCGAACACCTCGAACTGCTCGCGCCGCGACAGGAACAGCGCCGCCATGGCCTGACGCACGTCGTCGCGCCGCCCCAGGTCCAGCCCTCCGAAGGCGCGGGCGGCGGCCAGCACCTGATCCGTGCCGACCGGAATGCCGGCGCGGCGCAGCACGTGCACGAAACGAACGAGGGCTTCCAGCATGCTCGACGAACCCGGATTGCGAGGTGGCGACGGGAGCGGCGCGACGCCGCAGCGCAGCATCGAATCATATTGTCTTGCGGCTTCGGCCGGGCGTAGGATTTCCGCCACGGGTGTGCAAGCCATACCCTGGAGTCATGCAACCGGAGCCACCGGGAGGTCGACATGTGCTTCGAATTCGAATGGCTCTACTGGGCCCAACTGGCGCAGGACAAGGCCAGGCGCGATGAACAGTCCAGCCAGCAACCCGCCGAAGAGACGGTGCGTTCAGCGGCTCAGGCTGCAGCGACCCGCCAGACGGACACGCCCGCGCACGCCTGATCAGGCCGGGGTGTTCGGGCCGCGGCGGTGCGGCCGAGCCAGTGAGCGCATGATCAACCATTGGGCCATGGTCAGCCGAGAGGGTGTGGCCAACCCTGTAACAAGATGTTTCACGGCGCCCGGCGAGGCGCCGCATTCACGCACAGGCATCCCATGACACGCATCGATCTCGACGGGCGCACCGCCATCGTCACGGGCGCGGCCCGCGGCATCGGCCTCGCCATCTCCAAACGACTGCTCGAATCCGGCGCCCGGGTCGCCCTATGGGACCTCGACGCCGGGGCACTGGAGGAGGCCGAGGCATCGCTGCGCGGCCTCGGGGTGGTCCTGGCCGTGCCGGTGGACGTCACCGACGAGGACGCGGTGCAGCGCGCCACCCGCTCCACCGAGGCACGCCTCGGGCCGGTGGACATCCTCGTCAACAACGCCGGCATCGGCGGGCCGATCCAGCCGACCTGGGAATACGAGCTCGCCACCTTCCGCAAGGTGTTCCAGGTCAATGTCGAGGGCGTGTTCCTCTGCTCCAAGGCGGTGGTCCCGTCGATGAAGGTGCGCAACCGCGGTCGCATCGTCAACATCGCCTCGATCGCGGGCAAGAACGGCTCGCCCAACTTCTCCGCCTACGGTGCCTCCAAGGCCGCCGTCATCGGGCTCACCAAGGCGATGGCGCGCGAACTCGCCAGCACCGAGATCCTGGTCAACTGCGTCACGCCCTCTGTCGCCGATACCGACATCCTCCAGCAGTTCACCCCGGACACCGTGAAGTTCATGCTGGACCAGGTGCCGAAGGGGCGCTTCGTGAAGGCCGAGGAGATCGCCGCCATGGTGGCCTGGCTGTGTTCGGACGAATGTTCCTTCAGCACCGGACAGGCCTTCGACATCACCGGCGGGCGCTCGGTGTACTGACGCGACAGTCGGCTCCGGCCGGCCCGCGACATGCGCGCGGCGGGCGGGGCAGACGCAGGCCCTGACCATCCCCCGTTGGCAGCGCATCGGCCGACCGCATCCGGTCGCCGATGCGGGCCGTGCCGGGGGTTCAGGCAGTAGGCTGCGCCAGGCCGATCAGACGCGCCCGGAACTGCTGGGCCAGCAACAGCAGCGCCGCACCCGTGAAGGCAAAGCCGGGCGCATACCCGGCGTGTTCACCGACCCAGCCGTAGGCGAACACGCCGACCGCCTGCCCGAGAAAGAGCGAGAACGCGAAGAAGCTCACCGCAGCCCCGCGTGCCTCGGGTGCCATCTCGGTAGCGCGCACCTGCAGCGTGTTGTGCAACATGTAGAAGCCGAACCCCATCGCCACCACGGAGGGCGCGGCGAGCCATGCCGAGGGCGCCACGGCGAGCACCGCGAAACAGATCAGCAGCGTCACGCCACCCCCGCGCACCAGACCGGTCTCGCCGAGCCTGCGCACCAGCCGCCCGACCACCAGGCTGTAGCTCAGCCCCCCGACCCCGAAGCCTGCGACCGCGAGCCCGGCCACGGTGTCGCTCAGGCCGAAGCGCTGCTTCAGATAGGTGCCGACGAAGCCGAAGGCGCCGAAGAACAGGAAACCCTCGATGCCCACGGTGGTCAGCACCGGCCGCGCCCGGGCCGAGCGCAGCATGGTCGCGTAGCGCTGCCAGGGCGGGGCCAGGCGGCCTCCGCCGCGATCGTCCAGCAGGCGCGCCTCGCGGGCCAGCAGGCCACCGGTGGCGAGGAAGGCGACGCCGAGCAGCAGGAAGGTGGCGCGCCACCCCACGGTGTCGGACAGCACGCCGCCGATCAGGGGCCCGAAACTCTGCCCGAGCAATGTGCCGGCGATGAAACGCCCGAGCAGGGCCTGGCGGCCCGCGTAATCCACCTTGTCGCCGATGAAGGCGAGCGACAGCGGGATCACGGCTCCGGCAGTCATCCCGGTCAGGAAGCGGAACAGCACCAGCGCCGGCAGGCTCGCCGCGAAGGCACACCCGGCGGCGGCGACGGCGGCCAGAACCAGGCCGATGGCGATCATGCGCAGCTTGCCGAAACGATCGCCCAGCGATCCGTGGATGATCTGAAACACCCCGTAGGCGGCGGTGAAGGCCGTCAGCACCCAGGCAGCATCGCGCACCCGGGCGCCGAACTCGGTCGCCAGGGTGGGCAGCAGCGGGTCAGACACGCGCATGCTGGCGCCCGACACGAAGCCGGCCAGCGCCAGCAGCACCAGCGTGCGCAGGGATGCGCCCGGGGACGCGCTCACGCAGGCGTTCTGCGGCGCACGCGATGCTTCCGCGGTCCGCGCGGTGACGGGTGGGCCCGCCTCACAGAGCCTTCAGGATGTCGTGTCCGGTGAGGATGTAGGTCTTGTCCGCCGAAAAATCGCGCACCAGCACCGCCGGATGCTCGGGCGTGATCATGGGCGCAAGCAGCGACACCGGCGTCTCGATGTCCACGAAGCGGAACGGCCGCTGCATGATGGTCTTCACGGGCTCCTTGCGGATGGCCGGATCCTTGATCACCTCGGCGTACACCCGGGACTCGCTCACCGAGCCCACCACCCGCCCGTTCTGCAGGATGGGAATCTGCGAGAAGTCGTTCTCGCCCATGCACAGGATCGCCTGGTCGACGGTCGCGTCGACCTCCAGCGACACCAGGCCGGCGACGCGCTTGTTGCGCACCAGATCGCGCGCCGTCGACCCCTCGAGCGTCTCGTAGCCCATCATGCGCATCCAGGCGGGGTTGAACATCTTGCCGAGGTAGCGCGTGCCGTGATCGTGGAAGATCACCACCACCGTCTCGCCTTCGCGGAAGCGGTCCTTCAGCTGCAGCAGTCCGGCGATGGCCGAGCCCGCGGAGTTGCCGGCCCAGATGCCCTCCTGGCGCACGATCTCGCGCGTGAAGATGGCGGCGTCGCGGTCGGTGACCTTCTCGAAGTGGTCCACCACGTCGAAGTCCACGTTCTGCGGCAGGAAGTCCTCGCCGATGCCTTCGGTCACGTAGGGATAGATCTCGTTCTTGTCGAAGATCCCGGTCTCCTTGTACTTCTTGAACACCGACCCGTAGGTGTCGATGCCCCAGACCTTGACCGAGGGCTTCTTCTCCTTCAAGTAGCGGCCCGTGCCGCACAGCGTGCCGCCGGTCCCGACCCCCACCAGCAGGTGATCGACGCGGCCTTCGGTCTGCTCCCAGATCTCGGGGCCGGTGGATTCGTAGTGCGCCTGCGCGTTGCTCGGGTTGTCGTACTGGTTGGCCTTCCAGGCATTGGGCGTCTCGCGCACCAGGCGCGAGGACACCGAGTAGTAGGAGCGCGGGTCCTCGGGGTCGACGTCCGTGGGACAGACGATGACCTCGGCGCCGAAGGCGCGCAGGGCATCCACCTTCTCCTGCGACTGCTTGTCGGTGGTGGTGAAGATGCACTTGTAGCCCTTCACGATGGCCGCCACGGCCAGGCCCATGCCGGTGTTGCCGCTGGTGCCCTCGATGATGGTGCCGCCCGGCTGGAGCAGGCCGGCCTTCTCGGCGTCCTCGATCATGCGCAGCGCCATGCGGTCCTTGATGCTGTGGCCGGGGTTGAAGGTCTCCACCTTCGCGTACACCGTGGCCTTCACCTCGCGGGTGATGCGGTTCAGGCGCACCAGGGGCGTGTTGCCGATGGTGCCGAGGATGTTGTCGAAGACGTTGTGCGGCATGGCAGTCCAGGCTGGTCAGGAAATCGGTGCATCCGGCGTGGTCGCGGGTCGGCGTCTGCCAGGCCGGAAGTAAGCGGCATTATCGTAGAACCCGGGGCTTTCGTTCGCCGGCCACCAGCCGGGCAGGCCGAGCACCGGCAACGGCGCCAGATCGAAGGGCGCGCCCAGACCGGCCACCGCCGCGGCACAACCCCGGTCGAGCACGTCGTTGCGCTCCGCCCAGTCCAGGCTGAAGAAGGACGCGCCCACCGCCACGAACACCGCCTTGCCCACCAGGCCGACGAACGGGTCGAGGAGTTTCTCCATCAACGCGTGTCCCACCGGCACGCACAGCATCGCGCCCTTCAGGCGTTCACGTTCACCCACGAACAGCGAACGCCACTCGAATCCCCGCACCAGCGCCTCGAACCGCGCATCCGACACCGCCACCACCACGCCGTCCTCGTCGAACAGGCTCAGCGCATCGCGCGCCCGGGAGCGCCGTCCCGGGGCCACGGGCCGGTCCAGCTCGGCGACGTGCCGCGCATTCAGTACGGCCTTGGTGCGCGGGAACAGCGACCACGCCAGCACGTTGAAGCGGTCGTGCCAGGTATCCGCCCTCACCCCGAGCAGGCCCTCGGCATGGACCGACCGCTCATAGTCCGCCGCACTGGCCGGGGCACCCTCCACCACCCGGAGCCGCCGGCCGCCGGCGTTGCACACCTCCCGCCGCGCCCGATCCAGAACCGCCTGCAACCCGCCGGCCCCCGCAGCCGCCCGCAACCGCTCCAGCGCCCCCACACCGCGCGCAAGGTCGAACGCCGGCCGCGCCCAGGCCTCCTCCACCGCGCTCATAACCCCTCCGGGGTCGGACCAAGGTAACGTCCTGATTGTCTTGCAAATCACCCCAAAAAACAGGCCTTTTTCGAGCTTAGACCGTGATTTTCGACCCCGTTTTCGTCGCGCGATGGCGTTGGCATGCACCCCGCGCTTGTTCCACGTTCGCGTGGACGGACCGGCGCTCACGCCCGAGGGCGGCGGCAGGCGTCCAGCGCATCCTCGCGCCAGCGCCTGCCGCCCGGAGAGCACCCGTGACAGGGGATGAGCATCAGGGTTCGACGCGCACGTCGAGCTGCGCGTCACGCCCGTCGGTCACCCGGAAGGCGGCTTCTTCGAACTTGGGTGCGCGCAGCCGGTGGCGGATGTTGTTCGACACCCCCCACGGCTCGGTGGGCGCGCCGAAGACGTTCGTGTCAGCCTGGTTGTTGCCGTTCAGGTCCTGCAGCACGCCGACGGCGTAGGTGCCATCCGTGACACCGCTGAAGCGGCACACAACCTCGCTGCCGCCAGCCGGGTGCCACTGGGTCTGGGCGCCCGAGATGTCCATGGGAAAGCCCTTCGCTGCGGCGAACAGCGAGCAGCCAACACGCCCAGTGGTCGCCTTGGGCCCGGCTACGGCGACACGGACGACCACATCGGCCGCCTGAGCGATGGTCGGCAGCGCAAGAACGGCGGCGGTGAGAAAGGAGGAAACTGCGGTCAGTCTGGTCTTCATGATGTTTATCTCGCTAGGAGTCAAAGGT
>JBILUV010000303.1:0-4069 GCA_044370825.1 Burkholderiales bacterium
CGCACCCGAGAGCCCGGAGGACCGGCACCACGGGGTGCGCTTCGGTTTCGGCGCCGGCGTCGACCGCACCCTGCACGCCCCGTTCGAGGCGCGCTTCGGTTTCCCCCTGGTCGAGGCCTGGGCCATGACCGAGACCGGCGCGGGCGCGGTGATCATCGCCCACGAGGAACCGCGCCACGTCGGCACCGCCTGCTTCGGCCGGCCCGCGCCTGCGGTGGAAGTGCGGCTGGTCGACGACACTGGACAGCCCGTGCCCCCGGGTACCCCGGGCGAACTGCTGGTGCGCGCCGCGGGGGCCGATCCGCGCCGCGGCTTCTTCCGCGAATACCTTGGCGACCCGGAGGCCACTGCCGAGGCCTGGGCCGGCGGCTGGTTCCACACCGGGGACGTGGTGCGCAGCGACGCGCACGGCCACCTGCAGTTCGTCGACCGGAAAAAGAACGTCATTCGCCGCAGCGGCGAGAACATCGCCGCCGTCGAGGTCGAGGCCGTGCTGCGCCTGCATCCGGACATCGCCCAGGTGGCGGTGGCCGCCACGCCCGACCCGGTGCGCGGCGACGAGGTGCTGGCCTGCGTGGTCCCCTCGGCCCCGGTGGCGGCGGAATGCCGCGAGGCGGTCGCCACCGACATCGTTGCCTTCTGCCTCGAACGCCTCGCCTATTACAAGGCGCCGGGCTATGTGGCCTTCGTCGACGACCTGCCGCTCACGCCCTCACAAAAGATACAGCGTGGCGAACTCAAGCGGCTGGCGGCGACGCTGCCAGGGCAACCGCACGTGGTGGACACGCGGATGCTGAAGCGGAGACAGGGGTGATGCGCGCAGGGCGCAGCACCGCCCGCAAGACGGAAAACTGCTGGATTCCCCGGGCCGTCACGCGCAAGTGCAGCCGCGCCGAAGCATCCGGGAACTCGCGATGCGCTGCCCCTGCGACACAGGACGTCCGACCCGCTCTCCGACCACCCTGAACCACACACCCTCCCACGCCCATGCCCCGCGCCTCCTACGACGGCATCGTCGTCACCTGCCCGGTGACGGTGCCCTACGTGCGCCACTCCACCCGCAGCGCCCACTGGTTCGTGGCGCGGGCGCTGGACGGGCTGCTGCGCACCTCGGGGGTGGACAAGGCAGAGGTGGACGGGCTGACGGTGTCGAGCTTCTCCCTGGTTCCGGACACTGCCGTGGCACTCACCCAGCACCTCGGCGTGTCGCCGCGCTGGCTGGACCACATCCCGATGGGCGGTGCTTCCGGCGTCGTGGCGCTGCGCCGCGCCGCCCGGGCGGTCCAGTCGGGTGACGCCGAGGTCGTGGCCTGCATCGGCGCCGACACCAATCACGTGGACTCCTTCCGCCGCATGCTGGGCAGCTTCAGCCAGTTCGCCCAGGACGCCACCTATCCCTACGGCTCGGGCGGCCCGAATGCGATGTTCGCGTTCATCACCGCGCACTACATGCGGACCTTCGGCGCGAGGCGCGAGGACTTCGGCCGCCTGTGCGTGGCGCAACGGACCAACGCGCTGCGCTTCGAGCACGCGCTGCTGCGCAAGCCCCTGTCGCTGGACGACTACCTGTCGGCGCGACCGATCGCCGACCCGCTGCACCTGTTCGACTGTGTCATGCCCTGCGCCGGCGCGGATGCCTTCCTGGTCATGCGCGAGACGCGCGCCCGCGACCTCGGCCTGACCTTCGCCCGCGTGCTGGGGGCGATCGAACGGCACAACGCCTTCTCCGACGACCCGGTGATGTTCCGCGGCGGCTGGGCGCTGGACCGCGACGATCTCTATGCCCAGGCTGGCGTCGGCCCCGGGGGCATGGACTTCGTCCAGACCTACGACGACTACCCGGTGGTGGTGATGATCCAGCTCGAGGATCTCGGCTTCTGCGCCAAGGGCGAGGGGCCGGCGTTCGTGCGCGCGCATTCCTTCACCTGGGACGGCGACCTGCCGGGCAACACCTCCGGCGGGCAGCTGTCCGTTGGCCAGGCCGGGGCGGCTGGCGGTTTCCTCGGCATGGTGGAGGCAGTGCGGCAGCTCACCGGCCACGCGGGCACGCGTCAGGTGGCCGATTGTCGCGTCGGCCTGGTGAGCGGTTACGGCATGGTCACCTACGATCGCTGCCTGTGCACCGGCGCGGTCGTCCTGGCGCGGGGGGACGCGGCATGAGCCCGCCGCTGACCCGGCCGCCGAAGCGCAACCCGGTGCTGCGGGCGCGCCAGCCCACGCTGCCGCCCGCCAGCCGCAGCCGCGTCGGCCTGGGCCTCACCGCCGCGGCCGCCCTGGGCCGCTTCGAGCTGCAGGTCTGCGAGGACTGCGGCGCCGTGCAGTACCCGCCGCGCGAGGCCTGTCACCGCTGCCTGTCGGCACGCCTGCCCTGGCGGCCCCAGGGCGGCGAGGGCGAACTGCTCGCCGAGACCACCCTGCACCACAGCAACGACCTGTTCTTCCGCGAGCGCCTGCCCTGGCGCCTGGGCCTGGTGCGCCTGGACGCCGGCCCGACCCTGATGGTCCATCTGCACGGCGACGTGCCCGCCGCGCCGGCGCGGGTGCGGGTGGGCGCGCGGCTCGATCGCGCCGGACAGGCCGTGCTCATCGCTTTTCCTCCGACGGAGACCCCCGACATGGCCGACGACCGCCAGCTGCGCGAGATGACCTGCGACCCGCGCTTCCGCAAGGTGCTGATCACCGACGGCAAGTCGCCAGTCGGCCAGGCCATGGCCGTCGCCCTGGCGCAGGCCGGCGCCGAGCTCGTCTGGGTGGGCCACGCCGAGCCCTGGAAGAAGATTCCCGGCTTCGAGGAGGTCGCCGCCCTGCCCCAGGTCACGCCGATCGCGCTCGACCTGACCAACGAGCGCTCCGTGGCCACGGCCGCCGGCGAGATCGGCGGCAAGGTCGACATCCTGATCAACACGGCGGAGGTCCACCGCGGCTTCGGCATCTCCGGCCGCCGCGGCACCGAGACTGCCCGCGCCGAGATGGAGGTCAACTACTTCGGCCTGCTGCGTCTCGCCCAGGCCTTCGGCCCGGCCCTGCGCGCCCGCGCCGCCGACGGCCAGTCCAGCGCCTGCGCCTGGGTCAACCTGCTGTCGGTGTTCGCGCTGGCGAACTTCCCTGCCCACGGCACCTACTCCGCCTCCAAGGCCGCCGCCCTGTCCGCCGCCCAGTGCCTGCGCGCCGAGATGGCCGGCAACGGCATCCGCGTGATCAATGTCTTCCCGGGGCCGGTGGACGACGAGTGGAACCAGCTCCTGCCACCGCCCAAGCTCGCACCGGCCGCGCTGGCCGCCGCCGTGGTCAGGGCCCTGCGCGACGGCGTCGAGGACGTCTTCCCCGGCGAAGTGGCCCAGGAATGGCATGCGCGCTGGCGCGAGGATCCGAAGGTGCTCGAGCGCGAGGTCGCGGCGGGAGATGGTCGGTAGGGGATACCCCGCCGCCGGAGGCGCTGCGGTACTGCGCTGTCGGCGTCCGGCCCGGGAACCCGCTTTGCGTCTGGCGCGGCGACCGATGGCTCGGCGCACGGTTACGTGGTGGGTACGGCACCGGGATGTCGGCGCGACCTGCACCGGGTTTCCGAAGACGGCTGGCGCCCAGACCTCGCCGCAAGATACCCACCACGCCATGCGGGGGCTGCGCCGCGCCCCCCCGTCGCCCGGCAGCGCGCTCCTCCGTTCGCGGGCGCTGAGATGGCGCGCTCGGGGCTACATGCCTCGACGGTGCGTCCTGAAGAATGCCCAGACGCGTTCGGCACCGTCGAAGGCCTTGATGGGCACGTTGTCGCGGCGTTTCGTCTCGGCGCCCGGCCAGCCGTGCCCGCCCGCGGCATCGACGACCGAAACGGTCTCGGCGCCGCCCTCCGTTGCAGGGTAGGTCGTCGTGGTCACCGTCCCTTCGGTGGCAACGATGCCCGGTCTGCGGGACCGATTGACCGAGACCCAGAACGCCACGGTGTCCTCGTGAGACCGGAATGGCGCTCCCTGAGCCCGCCGAACCAGGCGATTGCGGCTCCATCCGCCATCGATCGGAACCTCCTCGTCCCGGCGGCCATTGATCATGAGGACGGGAAGCGGCACCGCAG
>JBILUV010000304.1:0-4066 GCA_044370825.1 Burkholderiales bacterium
GCGGATAGCGGTCCAAGCCACTGGACGCGATCCAGCCGGGTGCCACGGCAATGACGCGCACGGGCCCCCACTCGAGGGCCGCAGTCTCGGTGAAATTGAGCATGCCGGCCCGGGCCGCGCCGGAGTGGCCCATGCCCGGCATGCCGAGCCACATGTCGGCCAGGATGTTGACGATGGCCCCACCGTGGCCGCGCATCCACTGCCGGTAGCACTCGCGCGCCACCAGGAAACCACCGGTGAGGTTGGTACGCACCACCGCGTCCCAGCCCTTCGCGGAGATCGCCTCCAGGGGCGCGGGAAACTGGCCGCCGGCGTTGTTCACCAGACCGTCGACGCGACCATGGCGCGCGAGGATTTCGGACACCGACCGCTCGACCGCAGGCTCTTCGCGGATGTCGCAGATGTGCATGCTGCAAACCCCGCCACCCTCGACGATTTCAGCCTGGACAGCCTCGAGCCGCGCAGCGTTGCGCCCCACCAGCGCCACTGCGGCGCCCAGGGCGGCGAGTTCGTGCGCGGTGCAGCGTCCGATACCGGAACCGCCACCGGTAACCACGACGGCCTGCCCGGAGAACAATCCCGGCCGGAAGATCGACGCGTAGGAAATGATGCCCCCTGGGAAGGTGCGACCGTGGCGCGGCTGGTGGACACCCACCACTCCCGGAACCGGCCCGACCGAGCGAGCCGATTGTAACCGCGGCCCGTGGGATCAGGGCCGCGACGGGCGCGGCCTTGCCTCAGCACTTGCCCGGATGTTTCTTCAGCCCGCGGGATGACGGACAGGCGCGTGGCGACGCAGGCCGCGCATCGCCGGAGAGGTCAATCGCCAGACCTGGTGAACGACCCGGGCTTGCATCGCGTGACGGGAAGCGGGGACACTGTCGTGGTCGCGGCGTCTTTGTCGCCGAACTGCCGAGGAATGCGCATGATCCACCGGGGAGGTTGCCACTGCGGCGCGGTCTGCTTCGAGGTCGAGGCGCCGGAGACGGTGGAGGTGGAGGACTGCAACTGCTCGATCTGCAGCATGAGCGGCTTTCTGCACCTCATCGTGCCACGACGCGATTTCAGACTGCTGTCCGGCGAGGATGCGCTCGTCACCTACACCTTCAACACCGGCGTGGCACGGCACCGCTTCTGCCGGATCTGCGGCGTCAAGTCGTTCTACATCCCCCGCTCGAACCCGGACGGGGTGGACGTGAACCTGCGCTGCCTGGAAAGCCGACCGGCCAGCGTGCGCATCGTCCCGTTCGACGGACGCCACTGGGAGCAGAACGCGGCACGGCTCGCGCACAAGAGTCTCTGAGACGGTGCCCTGAATCAGGTCGGGCGGTGCAAATGCGCCACGCGCCCCGGCACTGGAGTCGTGCCCGGCGCGGCGCAGACGCAGAAGCACCGGGCGGCCGGCGCCCTCAGCCCGCGATCCCGCGCACCGCGGTCAACCCCGGCGCTTCGCGGCGCAGGTGCGAGAGCACCGTGTCCCGGTCGCCGGCACACACGATGCGGCCGGCCTTCTGCTCGCGCTGGTAGCTGTACATCGGGTCGTAGTACTCGCGCAGCAGCCCCGCGATCCATTCCCGGTGCGCGGCGACGTCGCCCTCGCGCGCCTGGATCGCCAGCGCCTCTCGCAGCAGGGACGAGAGGCGCTGATGCCGCTCGCCCCCGAGCCGCCGGGCGATGCCGTCCATACCCTGTTGCAGGTGATCGGCGAAGCGGGCGAAGCCCTGTTCCGGACCGTGTACCGCGTCGAAGTCCTGGCGCTGCAGCACCACGTAGTCGCGCAGGATGCGCTCCACCCTGGCCTCGAACGTGTCCTCCAGCCACACCAGTGGGGCGGAACGCATGCGCTCCGCGAGTTCTCCGGGCACACAGCAGCGCCCGACGTTGCGGCCTTCGTCCTCGGCCACGAACCAGGTCGTTCCGGCAGCCCTGCGCCGCAGCAGGTCGACCGCCAGACGGTTTTCGAAGTCTATCTGGGCGGGCTGGGGCAACACGCGCTTGCCGAAGCTTGATCCGCGGTGATTGGCATGCGCCTCGAGGTCGATGCCGTTGTCCAGCGCCAGGATGAGATCCGTCTTGCCCGTCCCGGTGAGCCCTCCCACCACCATCCACTCGGGCTCGGCCGCCGCCAGACGCAGGGTGTCGAGAAGGAAGTTGCGCATGGCCTTGTAGCCGCCGGCGACACGCGGATAGTCGATGCCGGCCTCCTCCTTCAACCAGCGCTGCGTGATCTCGGAGCGCAGGCCGCCGCGGAAGCAGTACAGGACGCCCTCGGGATGAGCGCGGGCGAAGCGCGCCCACGCATCGATGCGGTCGCGCCGGTGATCGCCAGCCAGCAAGCGATGCCCGAGTTCGATGGCCGCCTGCTGGCCGTGTCGCTTGTAGCTGGTACCGACCTGTTCACGTTCCCCGTCGTCGAGCAGCGGCAGGTTCCGTGCCCCCGGGAACGCGCCCTGTTCAAACTCCACCGGCGCACGCACGTCCATCAGCGGTACGCCGGACAGGAACAGTGCGCGGTGATCGGAGATCGTGGCGGTCATGCGGAACGGTCCGGGTCGTCGGACGCGGCCGCCGGCGGCGGAACGGACTGGGCACGGGGAGGAACGCGGGGGCTCATGGGGCGGAAGCTGCATCAGGACCCGCGACTATAACAAGCGCGACGCCGGCAGACTCCCGACATGCCGGACGTGGCGGGCCACCCTCAGTACATGAGTTGCATCCGCCCCTGCAGCACCTGCAGGGCACCCGGTGTGGGACCACCCTGGATCCAGGCGTAACCGTAGTTGAGCTGCCAGCGCAGGTAGCGGCTCCACCACCAGTTCAGGCCCAGCGACAGTTCGTCCACCTTGCCACCCGCCACGGTGCCGTAGGAAAGATCGACCATGGAATAACGGGCCGCGACCTGCCAGGCGCCCCAGGTGCCCGCGGCCCTGGAAAAATCCTTGTGGGGAATGATGCGGTCCGGCACACCGACGGTCGTGTTGTAGCCGGGCTGCTCGCCGGTCAGCGCCCAGGCGGCGAGCACGTAGGCACCACCGAAGACGTAGGCGCGGCTGTCGTCGATGAGGCGGTTGAGCATCGCCTCACCCTGGACGGTGACCGGTCCGCGCATCCAGACCAGTTCGGCGCCGCCGAAAGTCGCACCGTGGGCGTCGATGGTGCCCGTGTCTGCGACGAAAGGCGCGACGAAGCTCTCAGGGCGGACGCGGTACCGGACCGCCGACTGACGGGCCACGGTCAGCGCGGCGCTCACCCCCAGATGCAGCAGTCGCCGCTGCCCTTTCTCGTCCTGACCGTCCCAGACGAGGCCCGTGAAGCGGGCGGTGGGGCGCACCAGGGACTGCGTCTGGTCGCCGAAGTTCAGACCCGGGTCCGCACCCAGCGAATAGATACCCGCGGTGAGCGACGCCCGGCCCTCCCACAGCGGCCGCTCGAACTGGAGCCCCATGCGGTTGCCGGGCGCGAAGGCCAGAACGGGCAGTGGCGGCTCCATGAATACCGCGCCACCGAAGGGCAGAACGTTCTCCAGGGTCTGCGGAATGCCCAGATAACCGAAGCTGACATTGTGCACCCGGGGCACCTTGGTCCAGCGCAGACTGGCCTGATGCAGGTAGGGGGTACCGTCGATCACACCGAACTGCACTGCATACGAACTGGTGGGTCCGAATTCCCCCGTGGTGTAGAACCGCAGCGCCCGCAGAACGATGTCGGCGCCGATCGGATCCAGCCCGCGCGAGGTCTCGAAGCCCGCCACATCGACCGAGCCGCGGATGCCGATGCGCCCGGTCATGCGGACCTCTTCGTCCATCAGAGGCGGGGCTTCCTGGAACGGTCGCCAGATCACCACAGGTTGCACGATCTGGTAGCGCAGCCCCTGATCGACCCACAGCCGCAGAAGGTCCTCCTTCTTGCGGGTCTCGGGCGCCGAGGGTGGCGGGGGACGGTCGGGCGGCAGTTCCGAGGCGGTACGATCCTCCTCGGCTGGGGTGACCGCCGCGTTGGCGACGTCCGCAACCGCCGGCGCCTGGGCTTCTGGCACGGCAGCTTCGAGCGCGGCCGCGGGCGCGGT
>JBILUV010000068.1:0-14261 GCA_044370825.1 Burkholderiales bacterium
TCCAGCGGCTTGACGAAACGCATGTTGACCACCGTGGCGTCCAGTTCGTCGCCAACGTCGAGGGCCGCGTCCAGCAGGGTCCCGAACACCAGCAGCGCCACGCCGCGGCCGTGGCGCCGCGTCTGCGCCACGCCGACCGGCAGGCGCTCGAGACTGGTCGTCACCGGCACACCGGGCCCGGTACCACGGGGAAAGCGCACCGCCGCGGGACCATCGAGGGCGAAGCCAGTGCTGAGCATCTGCCGACACTCGTTCTCGTCCGCCGGCGTCATCAGCGTGATACCCGGTATGCAGCGAAGGAACGACAGATCGAAGGCGCCGTGGTGCGTGGCGCCATCCGCGCCCACCAGACCGCCACGGTCGAGAGCGAACAGGACCGGCAACCCCTGCAGCTGCACGTCGTGAATGAGCTGGTCATAGGCGCGCTGCAGGAAGGTGGAGTAGATGGCCACCACAGGCTTGAGCCCTTCGCAGGCCAACCCGGCGGCGTAGGTCACGGCATGCTGCTCGGCGATGCCCACGTCCTGGAAGCGTTCGGGGAAACGTCCGGCAAAGGCGCACAAGCCGGAGCCCTCGCGCATGGCCGGCGTGATGGCGATGAGTCGCGGG
Source organism: Burkholderiales bacterium (assembly GCA_044370825.1). Taxonomy (GTDB): domain Bacteria; phylum Pseudomonadota; class Gammaproteobacteria; order Burkholderiales. Next base: position 610 of record JBILUV010000068.1, read on the forward strand.
TCGGCCTCGGCCATGTCGCAGATCCAGTCGCCGAACACCTGTGTAAAGGTGGGCCGGGTAGCCGGTCGGGGGGGCGGCAGGCCAGCCGCCGGATCGAAGCGCGACACCCCGTGATACAGGACCGGATCGGCCTCGGCAGGCGCGTAGCCCTGCCCCTTGCGCGTGAGCACGTGCAGCAGCCTGGGACCGGACTGGCCGCGCAGGCTCTCCAGGGCAGCGACCAGCGCGTCGACATCGTGCCCGTCCACGGGGCCGGCATAGTGCAGCCCCAGCTGCTGGAACATGGAGCCCGCATCCCGGGCTGGGGCGGCAGCGCCGGAATCGCCGGAGGCGCTGCGCGGACCGCCGCGTTCAAGACCCGCCGGGGCCACGAGCCCGGACAACAGCCGGTCCATCGCACCCACCGGTGGCGAGATCGACATGGCGTTGTCGTTGAGCACCACGATCAGGTCCTCACCCGACACGCCGGCGTTGTTGAGCGCCTCGTAGGCCAGGCCGGCGGACAGGGCACCGTCACCGATCACCGCGATCACGCTGCGCCGCTCGCCCCGATGGCGCAGGCCCGCGGCCATGCCAAGGGCGGCGCTGATCGAAGTGCTGGAGTGACCGGCGCCGAAGCTGTCGTGGTCGGACTCTTCGCGCCGCGGGAACCCCGCGGGGCCATCATGCATGCGCAGCCGCGCCATCGCCTCGCGCCGTCCGGTCAGCACCTTGTGGGCGTAGGTCTGATGCCCGACATCCCAGACGATGCGGTCGGCCGGCGTGTCGAACACGTAGTGAAGCGCGACGGTGAGTTCCACCGTGCCGAGGTTGGAGGCGAGATGCCCGCCGGTGCGGCCGACGGAGTCGAGCAGGAAGGCGCGCAAGGCGTCGGCGACCGCCTGGAGGCTGCCGCGCCCGAGCATGCGCAGGTCGGCTGGCGAGGAAATCCGGTGCAGCAACTCTGGAACGCTATCCATGGTCCGCTCCTCGGGGTGAGGGCCCGGCCGGGTGGTCCCCGTCGGGCCGTGGCGCGCCCGCCGGGGCACCAGCCAGTTTGAAGATGAGCGCCGCGACCGTCCCGGGCTTCTCCTCGTGGGCGAGGTGGCCGAGACCGGCGAGGCTCAGGTGGGTCGCGGCGGGCAGTCGGCGTGCCACCTGCACCGCCTCGCGCGGAGACACGGTGCGGTCTTCGTCCGCCGTCACCAGCACCAGCGGCGTCGTCAACCGCGAGAGATCGCGTCCCAGGGCATGCAGGTCCCAGCGGGCCATCATGCCAAGGGTGCCGGCAACGTGTCCGGGATGGCTCACCAGACGCCGGTAGAGTTCGACGGCACGGGCATCCAGCCTGGACCCGGTGGCGCGCAGCAGCCGGTCCACTGCGGTGGCGTCGCGCCCGTGCCACGCGACCAGATGCGCCGCCACGGGGTTGGCGGCCATGAGCCGGGCCAGAGGCGAGAACAGCCGCCCCGGCAGCCCGCCGAAGGGCACCAGCGCACCGTTGAGACTCACCAGCAGCCGCGGCGACAGCTTGCCGTCGAGGCACATGCGCAGCACCACGGCCGCGCCGGCGGAGTGTCCCACAGCGATCTCGGGGTTCACGCCGAGCGTCTCCAGCAGACGGCCGAGGGCGTATGCCATCCCGGGCAGGGACAACTGGGCGGCCCCGGCACCGCGCGTGAAGCCATGCCCGGGCAGGTCGGGGGCGATGACGGTGAAGCGCTCCGCCAGGAGCGGCGCCAGATCACGCCAGGTGTGCGTTGCCGAGCCGGTGCCGTGCACCAGCAGCAGAGTCGGGCCGGCGCCGAGCCGCTGCACGTGCCAACGCAGCCCGCCGGCCTCCACGAACATGCTGTGCTCGCGCAGCGGCCAGTCACGTCCCTCGCGGTCCCAGGCCGGACCGGCGCCAGCGGACGCGGAGGACGACGGCGCCTCGGCCGCGAGTGCCAGGGGCGCGTGGGATGGCCGGCTCACGCCGCCCTCCTGCCGGCCGACGGCAGCGCCGCTGCAGTGCGTACCAGACCACTGAGCGCCGGGGCATCGGCATGGGGCAAAGGCAGGTACGTGGCCGACATGGCCGCTGCCAGCGCGCGCGCCTGGGCCTGTGGCCGCGGCGAGGTATCGACCAGCAGCGCGGCCGCCGGCAGCTGGGCGAGGTGGCGCGCGGCCTCCAGGGCCTGTGCCTCGGCAGCCTCGCGCCCCGGACTGCCGTCCCGGGCGACATTGGCACGGCCGTCGGTGAGGAACACCACGAGCACCGAATCCCCCTGACGCTGCAACGCGCCCACCAGGGTGGCGGCCTGGTCGATGGCGCTTGCCAGGGGCGTTCCGCCCCCTCCGCGCAACCCGGCCAGACCGCGCTTGGCACGCACCAGCGAGCGGGTCGGCGGCAGCAGCAATTCAGCCCGCTGGCCACGGAAGGCCACCAGCGCGACGCGGTCGCGCCGCACGTAGCACTCCGCCAGCAGCAGTTCGACTGCGCCCTTGGCCTCAGCCAGACGGTGGAGCGCGGCCGACCCGGAGGCATCGACCACGAACACCGTCGTGGTGGTGGCGTTCTGCCCGATGCGGCGCACCCGCATGTCCTCGCGCCTGACCTCCACCCGGCGCTGCGGCCGTTCCAGGGACTGTCGCCGCAGGCGCTGCCAGGGCGCGGCCGCACGCAGTGTTTCCATGACGTCGAGCCGGGCACCGCGCCGGGGTGTGCCCGGTCGCGCACCCTCGACACGACCACGCTCGCCCCCCAAGCGACGGGCACCCGCCCGCCCGCTGGCACCCGGGCGGCGCAACACCCCGCCCGCCAGACGCATGCGGGCCAGCAGGTCGGGCGGTATCGCGGCAGCCGCAGCCGCCACCGCGAGGTCGTCCAGTGCGCGGCTGTCAGGGTTCGGCGGGCGCTGATCCGCGCCCTCGTCCTCCGGCGTGGACGGTGGCGACTGATCCTGCGCCGGCCCGGAGTCCGACGCCGGCAGCATGGTTGCCCGCGAGGGATAGACCAGGCGCACGGCCAGCAGCACGTCGTCCTGCCCGACCGCGCTGCGCCCGCCGAGCGCAGCCGCCGCGCGCGCCACTCTCAGCGCCAGCAAGGGCGCCCGTACAGAGCCGATGCCCAGGGCGGCCGCGGCGGCACACAGCGCTTCGAGGCATTCGGGTGGACAGCTCACCGCGGCGAGACCGCCACGGGCCAACGCCACCTCCTCGCGGGTCACCGGGGGGGGGGCGAGATCAGCCACGCGCAACCCTTGGAAGGCCACACGATCGACCAGCGCGGCAGGCGGTGCCTCCTCGGGTTCGAGCCCCTCGTCCAGCATCACAACCCCGAAGGCGGTGGACGCGGCGACCCGCACCCCGTCACGCTCCACGGCCACGGCACCCGCATCCATGACCGAGGACACCCGGGCTGCCGTGCCGGCCGACAGGCGCTCGGCCATCGCCAGTTCCACCACGCCGCCGTCCGCAGCGACCAGGATGCCCTGCTCCACCACCGGCCGCCCCGCCGAGAGGGTCGCGGTGAGATCGAGCCCGCCCAGCAGACGGTCATCGCTGACGTGCAGGGGGACGCGGCGCAAAGGCACCCCCTGCGGCAGGCAGTCCCGCAACGACGCCAGGAACCAGTCGCGCGCAGGTCCCGGCATGGCGCGCAGGCAGACACCCGTCCCGGCCGGGTCGACGCAGAACAGCGCGATGGCGGCGCCCAGGTCGCCATCGCTTTCGCGGACGCTGGGCTGGTCGGCCATCACACCCCCAGGACCTCGTCTATGGCACGTGCCACCCGCGTGCCGGAACCGGCATCGTCCAGGGGGTTGCGGCGCAGGCGATGCCGCAGCGCCGGTGCCGCGACCCGGCGCAGGTGTGCCGCTGACACCGGGCCGGTACCCTCCAGGCAGGCCAGGGCGCGGGCGGCACGCAGCAGCGTCAGTTCGCCGCGCAGGCCGTCGGTGCCTAGCCGGATGCACAACTGCGCCGCCAGTTCCAGCACCGCTTCGGGGACCACCATGCCGCCCAGACGGCGACGCGCCGCGACGATACGGCGGCGCAGGCGCTCGTCGGCCCTGGACCATTCGGCACGGAAACCGTCGGGGTCACGCTCGAAGGAATCGCGGCGCCGCACCACCTCCACCCGCGAGGGCACGTCCCCGGGAGTCCGGACCTCGACCGACAGGCCGAAACGGTCCAGCAACTGGGGGCGCAATTCTCCTTCCTCGGGATTGCCGCTGCCGATCAGGACGAAGCGAGCCGGGTGCCGGATGCTGAGGCCCTCGCGCTCGACCACATTCACGCCGGAGGCGGCGACGTCGAGCAGCACGTCGACCAAGTGGTCCTCGAGCAGATTGACTTCATCGATGTAGAGGAAGCCCCGGTGAGCGCGCGCCAGCAGGCCAGGCTCGAAGGCTTTCTCGCCCTGGGTAAGCGCGCGCTCGAGATCCAGAGCGCCGACCACACGGTCCTCGGTTGCACCCAGCGGCAGGTCCACCACCGGCACGGGCACCATGGCCTGTGGCAGGGACTTCCCCGATGCGCCTGATTGACAGCGCTCGCAGAGGCCAGCCGTGGCACCTGGATCACAGGCGTAGCGGCATTGCGCCACCACCTTCATCGGCGGCAGCAGGCCCGCCAGCGCGCGGATCGTCGTCGACTTGCCGGTGCCACGATCCCCGAACACCAGAACCCCGCCCACCGAAGGATCCACCACGGCGATCTCGAGCGCCAGTTTCATCTCTTCCTGGCCGACGATGGCCGAGAATGGAAACAGCCCGCTCATTGCTCTCTTCCCCCACGACGCAGCCACCGGCGGCACGCCAAGGTCTGTCCCGTCTCCATCCCTCTCCTCCCGGTCCTTCTGTCATCGGGACGGAGGGCGCGCATGCCGGGCAGGCCTCCCACCGGCCACCCTGCCACTCGCCCCTGCCCGCGGGTCTTCGAGGAGCGTCCAACTCCCCTGACACCGTCGCTGTCCCTGTTTCATCGAATCCCTGCCGCGGCTCAGGGGCGCGCGGTGAGAATGGTCGGCTCACCGGAGGGCGGCACTATTGCAGCGCCGTCGTGCCGATCCCGGGCGTGACTGCTCAATCCCCATTGCCAGAGCCAGGCGGTGGAGACCGGAATCACCATGAACAGGTGTTCCAGCACCGCCAGCACCAGCAGTGATCCGACCAGAGCCGCACCCGCCGCCGTGCCCGGCTCCGCGCCGGCCGACAGTGCACGTGCGATCCACATTGCCGCCGCCACTGCTCCGCCCAGTAAGGAGAACGGGAGCCACGGGTTCATGGGCCGTCGCGTGAAATAGCTGCCCAGATAGCGCAAGTGCTGGGGCAGAAACTCCTCGCCCACGTTGCGCACCCCGAGGAAGAGATTGAATTTGGCGCTCAGCCGCATGCCCCACAGGACCATGAACGTCCACAGGCCGGTCAGGTTGCCACCCTCCCAAGTGCATGCGGTCACCAGCAGAGCCGACGCAGCGATCAGCAACTCGTGGTGGATGATGGTCTGGGCAGCTGCGCGGAAACGCCGCCACCCGCGCAGCCCCGGCGGACAGGACCCGCGCCGTGTCCCGGTGGCGTAGCCCATGAGGAAGGCCATCTCGTTCCAGCCCCAGACCACGATGGCGGCGCCAAAGGCCGCATAAGCCGCCGTGACCGAGAGGTCATCGCGCGTCTGCGCCAGCGCCACCAGGGCGGCGGCCGCCACGGCCGATGCCACGACCATGCTCCAGCGATGGCTGCGACGCGGCAGCCCGTCGAGGAACAGGATGGCACCGGTGGCGCTCCACCACACCAGGGTGGCGCAGAGCAGGGCGATGGCTATGGCTGGCACGGGACCGGATCCGCGGATATCACCAGGTCGGGGCGACGCGCATCTGGTGCGGCAGCTCGTTGGTCCGCGCCCGCTGGAAGTACATCCGTGCGAAGGTGAACGCGGCGCCGGCCGCGCAGGCCGCCCGCTTGAGCCCCCCCAGAACACCGCCGCGTGCCTTTCCCTCCTCCATGCCGCGGGACATCCGGCACAGGCGCTCCAGCCCTGCGTGGAAGGCCGGGCTCTCGATGTCGAGCAGCACCGGAAACACCTGTCGCGAAATCTCGGTGGTGACGCGGAAGACCTCGAAGTCGTACTCGGTGACGTCGAACCCGAAAGCCTCGTGCAGCGCCGGCCGGGAGTGGTCGCGCACGTACATGGTGGCGAACACGGCCAGCACGAAGAAGCGGATCCACCAAACGTTGTGACCGCGCAGCAGCGACGGGTCCGCGCGCAGCATCAGGGCGAGCGCCTCGCCGTGGCGGAATTCGTCGTTGCACCAGCGCTCGAACCACTTGAAAATGGGGTGGAAACGGCGCTCCGGATGGCGCTCCAGCTGGCGGAAGATGGTGATGTAACGAGCGTAACCTATCTTCTCCGACAGATAGGTCGCGTACAGGATGAATTTCGGCCGGAAGTAGGTGTACTCCTTCTCGCGCTTGAGCTGGCCCAGGTCGATGCCCAGGCCGTAGTCGTGCAGCGATCGGTTGATGAAGCCTGCGTGGCGCGCCTCGTCCCGGGCCATGTAGCCCATCGCGGCCTTCATGTCGGGATTGCTGACGTTCTTCTTGATCTCGTTGTAGAGCACGCAGCCGGAAAACTCGGAGGTGACCGAACTCACCAGCAGGTCGAGAAAGTCCTTGCGCAGCTCCGGCGGGAGCTCCTTGATCTCGTCCACGAAACCCGGCGGGCGCTCGAAGTGGTTGCGGTTCGAGTCGCTCTCGAACTCGGCCATGAGCGCATCCCACTCGGCACGGATCGCGGAGGGGTCGAACCGGTCCATCGCCTTGTAGTCGGTGCGATAGAACCGCGGTGTCAGCAGCGTCTCCTCCTCGGCGCGGCGGATGGCGTCCTCAGGGGTCCTCAGCTCCATGATCGATTCCATGTCGTCTCTCCTTGCGTATTCGGGTGATCAGGCATCCGGCCGCGGCCGCAGCAGCGCGGCGAAGGCCCCGGCGTTTGTCGCCCCGAAAGCCTCGAGGTCCACCAGGCGCCCGGTGGCCGCATCCTGCAGCGTGAGGCGGCCATCGGCGTGGGCGGTGAGCCGGAACGGCGCTTCAGCGCCGAGCCCGTTGCGCCGACGCTCCCGAACCAGCCCTCTGAGCGTCGCCCGCAGAAAACCGTTGGTCCCGGGCGCGAGACGTGCCACCGCGGTGGCCTCACCGTCCAGCACATCGACGCCGCCGTCGGCCCGGTCGACAAAGAACAGGTCGCGGCTCATCACCGCGGGCCCCGGTGGCGGCGAGCCGGTGCCCAGACCCATGGCGCGAACCGCCACGATTCCGATCAACGCCAGACCGATCAGCGCCGCCGCCCCGAGGAGGAGGGATCGAGGGAAGGGGCGGTCGAGAGCAGAGTCGGTCATGGTCGAATCCAGATCGTCATGCGGCGGTTGCCAGCGTCGCGGACTGGTGGGGGTCCACGGCTGGTGCAGACCCCGTGGCCGCCTGCGCGCGGGACACCGGAACCGTCGCATCGATCACCTGCGACAGGCGCAGGGCGACATCGGCGGCATCGGCGACTGCGCGCAGCACGGGTTGGGGCCTGGCAAGGCGCCAGGGTCGGGCATGGGGCCAGAGATGCAGATACGCGATGCGCCCCTCGTCGCCGACCGAGAGCGCGATGTCACCGATACCACCCGGCCCGAGGCGCAAGCTGGCCGACTCCACGGCCTTGAAGGGCAGGTTGAGGGTGATCGACATGGCCACCCCGATCCGCATGACCACCCGGCGGTTGGTGATGGTGTACAGGGTGGCGCGGGCCGAGAGCCTGGCGAGAAACAACAGCAGCCCGATGGCCGCCAGCGCGGACAGCAGCAGCGGCGGAAGCCCAGCCAGCACCAGCGTCCACGACTGCCCGTCGAGCACTCCGGCGCCACAACGCCAGGCCACGAGCAGGCCGAAGTAGAGCGCTACCTTGCGCACATGGAAGGCCTCGACGGCCAACCTCCGCCATTGTGGCGCCCCCTGCCAGACGATGGCCTCCCCGGCTGGGAGGACCTCCGGCAGCCCGGGCACCGGCTCCTCCTCATGCTCCCTCACAGCAGTGGCTCCTGACGGGCCGGCGTGGCGTAGAGGTGGCCTCCGGCGTAATAGCCCATGATGCGATCCTCCTCCAGCAGGGTCACCTGATCGGGTTGGCGCAATCCGGGCACGTTGACGAACTGGCTGCCGAGGATGGACTTCACCCTCACCTTGCCACCGCCGACGCGGGTGCAGTTCCAGGGCAACAGGACGGTGCGTCCGCCGCCGGGCAGCTCCACCTCCAGGTAGCGGATCATGACCTCGGCGGTGTCGACCCAGACGTCACGCACAGTGCCGCCGGTTTCGCCGTCGGCGCCAATGACCGGCATGCCCCGGGGGTCCGGATCGCGGGTCTCGACGTGGTAATCGGTCGCGACGCGCAGGGGAATGATCTTGACCTTGCCGTCATAGGTGAGGTCGGGCTCGTCGGCGCGCTCCGCGTAGGCTGCCGGCCCGACGCCGTCTACCATCGGATCGCCGGTCGGCTCGAGCGGGGCGCCGGGCCACGGGCCGGTGGGCCTGGCCTTGATCGCGCGGGTATCCGCCTTCCCCGTCGGCGCGGTCGCCGTCCCACCGTGCGGCAGGCGATAGGTCTTGGGTGCGGGGACGGCCGGGAAGCCCTGGACCACGATCGAGCGCGAACGGTCGGACTCGAGCGGATAGCCCTCGCGCTTGTTCTCGCGGTGGAGGTAATAGATGAGGCCGGCGAAGAAGATCCAGAAGGCATACAGAACGAGCTGGGCCACGTCGATGTAGCCGGTGATTGCGCCTGTGGACATGAGGTCACCTCCGCGAAATGATTGACCGGTCAGCCGGGGAACTCGGCCAGCCCGAAGGATTGCCGTGCCTGCGCCTGCCCACCCTGCCTGGGCCGCACCAGGGGCCCGATGGCCACCAGGGTGGCGAACAGCAACACGAGTTCGATGTGGTAGACGACGCCGTATCCGGTCGACGGCCCCGTCAGCGCCGGGCCGAGCGCGCCTGCGGCGCCCAGGGCGCCCGCCACGTCGCGCAGTGCGCCTCCAGCGGCGATCGACACGCCCGCGGCGGTGGCCTGCACGGCGCCCCACGTGCCGAGCGCGAGACCGGCCGCGCCCTCACCGGCATCGAGCCCCATGGCCACGGTGAGGGTGCCCACCGAGAACAGGCCGGCACCGAACCCGATCAGTGCCGTGCCGAGGCGGAACAGGCCGGGGGAGCCCAGGGGCGAGGACAGGATGACCGCCACGAATGCCGCCAGCCCCGCGACCGCCCCCATCGCGGCCAGACGGTGGGGATCGGCGCCGCGCGACATTCGCCACGCGGCCAGCCCGAATGCGACCAGCGTGCCCGCCGCCATGATGGCCGTCAGACCGGTCGTGGCCCCGACCGACAACTGCAGGACCTGTCCGCCGTATGGCTCGAGCAGGATGTCCTGCATGCTGAACGCCGCAGTACCGAGGCCGAGCGCGACGAGGAAGCGCGGCACCCCCGGACGCGCCATGAGTACGCGCCACGCCAGCAGGAATGAGGGACGCGCCCCGGCGGATGTCGGGGCCGGTGTGCGTCGGGCCTCCTGCTTCCAGAGCGCGACGACGTTGAGCACCAGCGTGGCGACAGCCGCGCCCTGCAGCACCTGGATGAGTCTGAGCTGACTGAATTCAGCCAGCAGAAACGCGAAAACGGAGGCGCTGCCCACCATGCCCAGGAGCAGCATCACGTAGAGCAGCGCCACCACCCGCGGGCGCGACTCCGGCGGCGCCAAGTCGGCGGCCAGGGCCAGCCCCGCCGTCTGGGTGGTGTGCAGCCCGGTGCCCACCAGCAGGAAGGCCATGGCGGCTCCGGCCTGACCAACCCACTCCGGCCCATGGCCATCACCGGACAGCAGCAACAGCGAGAACGGCATGATGGCCAGCCCGCCGAACTGAAGCAGCGTCCCCATCCAGAGGTACGGAACGCGTCGCCAGCCAAGTGGCGAGCGACGGTGGTCGGAGCGGAAGCCCACCAGTGCCCGGAACGGCGCGAACGCCAGTGGCAGCGAGATCATCGCCGCCACCCACCAGGCGCGTACACCGAGTTCGACGATCATCACCCGGTTCAGCGTGCCGCTGAGCAGCACCACCGCCATGCCGACCGAAACCTGGAACAGCGCCAGCCGCAGCAGCCGCGACAACGGCAACTCCGCGCTCGCCACGTCGGCGAACGGCAGCAGCCGCGGCCCGACCGTGAGCCACAGGCGCGCCAGGCGGCCGGCGACGGCGCTCATGCGCGCACCAGCTCCATGGCCTGGGACATGTAGAAGCCGCTGTCGACGCGCCGGGTGCGGTCGGGTTCCCAGCGCAGCAGGCCGGGTTCGAGGGCCAACAGCTTACGCAGGGAGGCGACGGCTACAGGCTCGATCGCCGGTGCCCGGTCGCCTCGCGGGAACAGGCGACCGACCGTGTGCATCACCGTGAGCAGGGGGGTGCGCGGCGCGAAGGTGAACAGCACCGATCGCCGCGTGCGCTGCGCCAGGCCGGCGAGCACTGCCACCTTGTCAGCCGGAGCGTAGTGGATGAGCGAGTCCATCGCCACGACGTAATCGAAGCTCCCGGCGGCCGGGTCCAGCATGTCACCCACCCGGAAATCGACCCGTCCCCAGGCGGGATCGGGCCGCAGGCGCTCACGCGCCAGCGCCACCAGGGTCGGCGAAAGATCGATCGCGACGACATCCGCCCCGCGACGCGCCGCCTCAAGCGACAAGGCTCCCGTGCCGCAACCGGCGTCGAGCAGGCGTGCGCCACGCAGGTCCTCCGGCAGCCAGGACAGCAGGGTGGCGCGCATCCGGTCCCGACCGGCCCGCACCGTCGCCCTGATCCGGCTCACGGGCGCGTCCGAGGTCAGCCGCGACCACGCTTCGGCCGCAGTGCGGTCGAAATAGTGCTCGATCTGTCCGCGCCGGCGTGCGTAGGAGACGTCGAGACTCATTGGAACCCCAGCAGGTCGAAGATCTCGCGATCCTTCAGCGGCGCAGCCACCAGGGGGTCGGTACCCGCCCAGAGGGTGGCCGCAACCCTCAGGTACTCGTTCTGCACCGCCTCGAGTTCCGGCGAGGGTTCCATCTCGAACAGGGTCGCCTTCTTGAGGCGGCTGCGCCGGATCACGTCCAGGTCCGGAAAGCGTCCCATGGTCTTGAGGCCGACGGCGTCGTTGAAGCGGTCGATCTGGTCGGTGTCGGCGCTGCGGTTGGCAATCACGCCGCCGAGACGCACGTTGTAGTTCTTGGACTTCGCCTGAATGGCGCCGACGATGCGGTTCATGGCGAAGATGGAATCGAAGTCGTTGGCGGCCACGATCAGCGCCCGGTCCGCGTGCTGCAGCGGTGCGGCGAAACCGCCGCACACCACGTCGCCCAGCACGTCGAAGATGACGACGTCGGTGTCCTCGAGCAGGTGGTGCTCCTTGAGCAGCTTGACCGTCTGCCCCACGACGTAGCCGCCGCAGCCGGTGCCTGCGGGCGGCCCGCCGGCCTCCACGCAGAGCACGCCGTTGTAGCCCTCGTAGACGAAATCCTCGGGACGCAACTCCTCGGCGTGGAAGTCCACCGTCTCGAGCACGTCGATGACCGTGGGCACGAGCCGCTTGGTCAGCGTGAAGGTCGAGTCGTGCTTGGGATCGCAACCGATCTGCAGCACCCGCTTGCCCAGTTTCGAGAAGGCAACCGAGAGGTTGGACGAAGTCGTACTCTTGCCGATGCCTCCCTTGCCGTAGACCGCGAACACCTTGGCATTGCCGATCTTCAGCGCCGGGTCCATCTGGACCTGCACACTGCCCTCGCCGTCCCCCCGGGGTCCCTTGCGGATTGCCGTCACCGGTACCGTTGTCGTCGTCATGCAGCCACCCCCATTCCGATTCCCTCCATGCGGTCCTCGAGTTCCTCGCCGGCGCGCCGAAGCGCATCCAGCATCTGGTCGTCAGGGGTCCAGTAATTGCGCTCGTGCGCCTCGAGCAGCCGGCTCGCGACGCGCGCCGATGCAGTGGGATTCAGCGCCGCCAGGCGCTCGCGCATGACCTCATCCAGCACGAAGGTCTCGGTCAGGCGCTGATAGACCCAGGGGGCGACCTGTCCGGTGGTAGCCGACCACCCCATGGTGTTGGTGACGTGCTCCTCTATCTGACGCACGCCCTCGAAACCGTGCTCCAGCAGGCTCTCGTACCACTTGGGGTTGAGCATGCGCGTACGGGTCTCGAGGGCCACCTGCTCGGACAGGGTGCGCACCGTGCCTTCGCCGCGCGTCCGGTCGCCGATGTAGACCGGGATGGTCTGTCCACCGGCGCGCTGGGCGGCGCTGCTTATGCCGCCCAGGGTGTCGAAGTACTGGTCCAGCGTGGTCACGCCCAGCTCAACGGAATCGAGGTTCTGATAGGCCAGCTGCACGCCCGCCAGAGCAGTCTGCAGCAGGGCCTGCTGCGCCTGCGGTGCACCGTTGCGGCCGTAGGCGAAGCACTTGCGGCGGGTGTAGGTCTCGGCCAGTTCGTCGCCGTCTTCCCAGCTGCCGTGGTGCACCATGTGGTTGACGTTGGCGCCGTAGGTGCCGTCGGCATTGCTGAACACGCGCAGCGCCGCCGTCTCCAGGTCGCAGCCGTGCTCGGCCTGGGCCTGCAGCGCGTGCTTGCGTACGAAGTTGCGCTCCGGCGGCTCATCGGCCGATGCGGCGAGCCAGGCGGCTTCGGCCAGCAGTCGGGTCTGCAGCGGCAGCAGATCGCGGAAGATACCCGACAGCGTCATGACCACGTCGATGCGCGGGCGCGCCAGTTCCTCCAGGCTCACCAGCGCCGCACCCGCGAGCCGGCCGTAGCTGTCGAAGCGCGGCCTGGCACCCATCAGCGCCAGTGCCTGGGCGACCGGCTCGCCTTCGGTCTTGAGGTTGTCGGTGCCCCACAGCACCAGCGCCACGGACTCGGGCAGCGCGTGCCCGTCGGCCACGTGCCGCGCCAGCACCTGCTGCGCCTGCCTCGCGCCCTGTCGCACCGCGAAGGCGCTGGGCAGCTTGAAGGGATCGAAACCGTGGAGGTTGCGACCGGTGGGTAGGACGGCCGAGGACCGCAGAAGGTCTCCTCCGGGTGCGGGACGGAGGAAGCGGCCGTCCAGCGCACGGAGGATTGCGGGGAGTTCGTGGTCCTCGGCCAAGAGGGCGTCGGTGGCCGCGAGTTCGCGCAGCACCGACAGGGGTTCGGGGTGATCGTCCATGCCGGCCATCGGCAGCACCACCTCGGGCGCACGGCCGGCCACCAGGGCCTCGATCGCCTCGCGCGCTGGGCGCACCGCGTGGGCCGACTCCGCCACGGCGAGCAGCATGCCCACACGCTCGCCCGGATTGGGCGGGCGTCCGACAACGTGCAACCCGTGGGGAATCAGCGTGTACTCGTACTCCAGCAGAGCCGCGCCCAAACGGGCGATCTCTGCACCCGCGCCCGTTCCCCAGGACGGCTCCGCGGGAGCGAGATCCAGCGCCGCGGCCTGGGCCTGTATGCCCTCGGCGAGATCCGCCAGCACCGCCGCATCCTCCGGCGCCGCCGTGCGCCAGCGGTCCAGGCTCGCTCTCAGCTCGGCCAGACCGCGATACAGGCCGGCGTGCTCCACCGCTGGGGTGAGATAGCTCACCAGCGTGGCGGCGG
>JBILUV010000070.1:0-14211 GCA_044370825.1 Burkholderiales bacterium
GAAATGGCACTTCTCTCCCGTCAGTTCGAGCGCCTCCGCCCCGACGTTCAGGTAGATGACTTCATTACCCGGGTTGCGCAGGTTGTGCTTGCGCACGTCTTCGGTGATCTGTCCGCCGACAGCCGATGACGCGCCCTGGATCACGATCTGCACGTTGTTGGCGATGGCGGCTTTGAGCTTGTCGGATGCGCCGTTGGGTCCGCCCTGATTGTCGTATTCGATGAGCTGTATGGGCTCGCCATTCCACCCGCCGGCGGTGTTCAGGCGACCAACAGCGTATTGCACAGCGGCGCGGAACATCAGGCCGGTCGAGGCCTGGGGGCCGGACAGGGTCTCGACAAGCGCGATCTTGAGTGGGTCGGCCTGGGCTGCGGTCGACGCAACGAGTGCCGCTAACGAGAACACATACAGGCGTGTTTGGAGAGTCATGTGAAAACGTCCTGGTTGGCGTGGCTTGTCGTGAAGTCGCTTCGATCGAAGTGTCGTCAGCGGCGAGGACGGACGGCCCCCGGGCAGAGCGAAAACCTGTGCCATACGGCGACCAGGCGTTTGGCCCACAGGGCTGCGGCTTGCGCGAGTGTCGTTGCCAGGGGAAAGCCGGGAGCGAAGCCCGGCTTTCCCGTAGTGCCGAGGAGATGGCGCTTACTTGATCGCGATAGGATTGATCACTGCCTGCACGGCGCCCGTCAGACGCGAGGGTCCCAGGGTGAACAGGAACTCCCAGGCCTGATCCTTCACCATCGCCGCGGTGTTCATGTTCTCCAGGATGAAGATGCCATTCATCGGCAGCAGGATCTGGTGGACCTCGAACACACCTGCATTCTTCTCGAAGGGCAGCACTTCCAGGCCCCATGTGTCTGCGCCGATGGCGGCGACACCCTTTTCGGCCAGGTACTTGGCACCCTCGACGCCAAGACCGGGCTCCACCGAGCCGTAGCGCTTGTCGTCCTTTCCGATCAGGCTGGTCCAGCCCGTGTGGAACAGCACCACGTCGCCCTTGTCGATGCTCTTGATTCCCTGGCGCTTCATCGCGGCGTCGATCTCGGCCTTGTTGAATGCAGTGCCCTCAGGAACGATGCCGTCTTTGCCGAGCAGGGGCACCATGTCTAGCAGGACGCCGCGCGTTGCTATGGGTGGTAGCGTCTCGATGCCCAGTTTGGTCATGCCGGTGACCTTGCCGATGTCCGCGCCCTTCAGGCAGTTGTAGTAGACGTTATCGATACCGATGTGGCCAAGGCCGTCGACCTGAGAGCCCACGCCGTTCCAGCCCATGACGATGTCGTCGTTGTAGGTGAGCTTGGTCGGTCCGAGGCTCACGCCGCCCACCTGATTGGGCTGCAACACCGTGACGGCGTAATTCCGCGGCGGAAAAGCAGGCGTGACACGGTTGGTCTCGATGCCTAGCTGGTAGGCCTTGCCCTTTGTGATCAGCTTGGTCGCTGCCAGCGTCTTCTCCGGCGTGATGTAGTTCATGTTGCCGATCTGGTCGTCCTTTCCCCATTTGGATTCGCACTTCCAGCCCAGCGTATCGGCGGCTGCAGGGTGAGACAGCACAGCGGCAACAGTCAGTGCACCGCACACGGCAATCGATTTTTTCATGGACTTCATTCCGCTCTCTCCTTTTTTGTGGAAGGCAAACTTCGCCGTCTCCGAGCTATGCTCGATCGACTGACCTCCGCGATGGCTCACCCTCTCGAGAACCATGCGTGCAAGGCGTGGGCAGGATCGTAGGGACGCATAACCAAGTTGTCAACAAGTGATATTCATATGTCAGACAAGTGGCGGGGTGAGCGGCTTGCAAGGGGAGTGGTCAATTCAAGGGTGAATGGTGCTGGGTGCCCGTCAGGACCGATCGACCGTGGATGCGGCTGCGCTGACAGCCCATTGCGCCAGTCATGCGCGTGAGCATCCGTTTGGACCGATCGATCCATCGACGGCTGTAAAAACCTGGACCGCGATCCATGACTGAAGGCGAGAGAAAAATGCGCTTGCCGACATCGTCGACGCACCGAAGGCAAGATGGCTTGTCGGCCAGAGAAGTCCGGTACCGCGGACCAGGCCCCGCGTCATCAGGTCGGGACAAGTGGCAGGCGGCATTGTGTTACTTTCGTTTCCGTCAGCGGGTTTCGTCACCTCGAGAACGACGCCCAGGGTCTCGGGCCTCGGCAGAGCGTGACTGCCCTGCGCTATCCACAACATCACGATTCGATTGGATGATCGCCAAGAAAACACCGTCAGCTGTGAAGAAAATGCCTCTGCGACAACCACCTCGGTTCGTGACAGAAGAAGTCGTGAACTGGATCAACAAGCAGATCGAGACGGAGCAACTCAAGCCAGGCGCCAAGCTTCCGAGCGAGGCTGAACTGTGTGAACGGTTTTCCGTCGGCCGATCGGCAGTGCGCGAAGCACTGTCACAGCTGAAGTCCGAAGGTATCGTCAACTCCCAGCAGGGTCGCGGCGTATTCGTCAACGAACGTGGTGCGCGGCAGACCTTCAGATTGAATAATCCGTCGCTGGAAGACGCTGAAGGGTTGGCTCATGTCATCGAACTCCTGATCACTTTCGAGTCGGCTGCCGCACGCTACGCGGCCCTGCGCCGTACGCCGGAAGACATCAGGCACATCAAGCGCGCGCTGATCGGCATGGAGTACGCAATAGCGAATGACAGGCTGGGCGCGGAAGAAGATTTTGCCTTCCATCAGGCGATCGTCGATGCCACCAAGAATCCCCACTTCAAGGCGCTCAGCGACTATCTCGAGCAGCACGTGCGAAAGCTGATCCGCGAAGCACGCAGCAATACCGCAGCCAGCTACAGCGATCTCATCCAAGCGGTACAGGATGAGCACAAGGTCATCTTCAGCGCGATTGAAGCAGGGGATCCGTCCGCTGCAGGTAATGCCGCAGAGACGCACCTCAGGAAGGCAGCCGAAAGGCTGAACATGTATCTGCAGGCATGACCAATCACTGCGGGTGCGGCGGAGCGCTCCAGGTTTGAGGCGAGCCGCGGTGTCCTCGCGCGCGGGCCCGACTCACCCTGCCTTCCGCACCGGGTCCGCTCATCCGGGTCGGAGATCCCCCGCGAGCCTCGATTCGGCTACCGCACGAAGAGACGGGTTCCGGATCGTGGACAGGTCGTGGTGCCGGTCATCCCATGAACGCTGAGCCCTGGCGTCCCGACGCAGGGTCAACCCTTCGAGCGCATGGCGTCCAGCGCCGCCTGGTAGACGGTGTTGCGTGGCACGGCGAACAGCCTCCGGACCATGGGCTCGAACTCGGGGAGCGGAAGCGTCTCGGCGGCGGGATCGAAGGCGGGGTTGTCGTACAGTTCGATGAACTCGGCCGTGCGATCGAAATGCGGATGACCGCGGAAGCGGTCGCGCATGTTGCGGTCCATCCCCACGTGGTGGAAGAAGTTGTAGCCCTGGAAGATGCCGTGGTGCTCCACCATCCACAGGTTCGCCTCGCTGACGAAAGGCTTGAGGATGGCTGCCGCGATGTCCGGATGGTTGTAGGTGCCCAGCGTGTCGCCGATGTCGTGGAGGAGGGCACAAACAACGTACTCCTCGTCGCGCCCGTCCTTGAGCGCCAGGGTCGCCGTCTGGAGGCTGTGGTTGAGACGGTCCACCGCAAACCCGCCGGTGTCCCCGTCCAGCAGCTGCAGATGCGCGAGGACGCGGTCTGGCAGCCCCTTCGAGGTCTTCATGAACTCGCCCGTGATGATGTCCCAGTCTTCCCGGGTGCTGTGTTCCATGCGGGTGAAGGTGGCATGCGCGTTCATGGGCGGCTCGATGGGGTCAACGTGGAGGAGCAGTGTGGCATTGCCCGCGGCGAGCGGCAAACGCAGGACTGACCTGCGGCGCCCCGGCCGCGTCGATGGGGGAACTGACTCATTGCGCGCAGAGGCGGGCCCTGGCCTCGGCGTACTCGCGCTTGAAGCGGGCCACCAGGTCGGCCGCGGGCACCACCTCGCGGATCGCACCGATGCCCTGGCCGCAGCCCCAGATGTCCTTCCAGGCCTTGGCGGCCGAGGCGCCTTCCCCGCTGGCAAAGTTCATCTTGGTCGGGTCGCTCTGCGGCAGGTTGTCCGGGTCCATGCCCGCGTTGCGGATGCTGCCCTTCAGGTAGTTGCCATGCACACCCGTGTAGAAGTTGCTGTAGACGATGTCGTCGGAGTTGCTCTCGGTGATCATGCGCTTGTAGCCCTCGACGGCGCGGGCCTCGTCGGTGGCGATGAAGGCCGAGCCGATGTAGGCGAAGTCCGCCCCCATGGCCTGGGCCGCCAGGATGGCGCCGCCCGAGGAGATGGCGCCCGACAGCGCGACGGGGCCGCCGAACCATTCGCGGATCTCCGCGACCATGGCGAACGGACTCTTCACGCTGGCGTGGCCACCGGCGCCGGCCGCCACCGGGATCAGGCCGTCGGCACCCTTGTCGATGGCCTTGTGCGCAAAGACGTTGTTGATCACATCGTGAAGGACCACACCGCCCCAGGCCTGTACGCCGCGGAACACGTCCTCGCGTGCGCCCAGGCTTGTGATGACGATCGGCACCTTGTATCTGGCGCAGACCTCCATGTCGTGCTCGAGTCGGTCGTTGCTCTTGTGCACGATATGGTTGATTGCAAATGGCGCGGCAGGCGATTCGGGATGCGCCTTGTCGTGCGCGGCCAGCGCCTCGGTGATCTCGGCCAGCCACTCATCCAGTTGTGAAGCGGGGCGGGCGTTGAGCGCCGGCATCGAACCCACCACACCGGCCTTGCACTGGGCAATGACCAGCTTGGGGTTGCTGATGATGAACAGCGGCGAGCCGATGACGGGAAAGCGCAGGCTCTCCAGGACCGGTGGCAGGTAGCGGGCGGGTGGGCTCATGGGGTGGGTGGATCCTGGTGAGGTTGGGTGTGTGCGGGTGGGTCCGGATGACGCCTCTCAACCGCTGGCGGTCTTTATTGCGCGGGCTGGCGAATACGCCTGGCTACGCCAGCCTGTCGAGCCGCCAAGGCGCAGGCGCAGCCCCCGGAGTGAAGTACGTTGGGCTGCCGCGTGTTCAGTGGGGCAGAGCACTCGCCCTCCGAAAGCCCGCGCGTGTGGGCGAGACGAGTCCGGGGAGACATGCCTTGAGGGGTGTATTTCCGGGAACGGCGGCGACACCGTGCTCTCTGGTTGGGGGTTGCGCTAAGGACGATGGCTTTGGAGGGGCCTGGCGACGTCCAACGGGCGTTGCAGCAAGGCCAGCGCCGCGCCGATCACCAGCAGTCCTGCAGCCCCGAGCAAGCCGACTTCGATGTTACCCGAGAGATCGGCTGCCAGCCCGGCACCGTAGGGGCCTGCCGTCTGAGCCACGGCAAAGACGAGGGTGAACTGGCTCATGGCGCGAGCCCAGGTTGCGGGTGGCAGATTTTTCGGGACAAACTTGGTTGCTGCGCCGGGTGCCATGAAGACCGACAGGCCGAAGACTGCTGCCGACACCAATGGCACCGGGCCTTTCGGGAGCACCACCGGGAGCGCGGTCCCCAGGGCAACGCAGGCCATGACCAAAGCCAGCGGCACGCCTGAGGCATGGTGCGCAAATACCCGCCGCCACACAACTGGGGAGAGGCAGATGCTGGTGCCCAGCACCACCCACACCAGCGCAATGAACGCGGCGCTGGCCTGCCGTTCGGTCATCCACGCCGACAGAAACGGGAGGTAGACAAAGCAGCACAGGCCGAAGCCGGCATAGCCGGCCATCGCGAGCAGCATGCGGCGTACCGGCAGGGGCGCGGCCTTGCTCCGCGTGGTCTGGTCCTGGAATTCCTCGTTGCTCCGCTCCAGCGGGAACAGGCGGGTGTGCACGACGATGGTGCCGATCAGTGGCATGAGCATGCCCGCTCAGAAGTGGAACCGCCGCAGATGGTGCGCGATGATGTGTTCAACGATCGCGCCCGATTCGTAAAGCATTACCTCGCCGTCTTCCAGCACTGGCACCCTGCCCAGCGGGCGGCGGGCGCGGTGCTCGTCTGACTTCGGCGCCCTGGGATGGAGTTCCATGGAATCGAGTCCGTAGGGCAGTGGCAGCTCCTCGAGCAACCAGACGATGCATCCGGCGCCGCTTTTGGGTGCGTGGTGCAATTTCAGCATGGCGTGGTCCTACTTGAGGTCAGGGTTGCCGGCATGGTTCCACCAGGCCAGATCGGAGTGGGCACGCAGGTCCATTTCGAAGGTCCAGGCCGAGCGGTGCTGGTGCGCCAGGTGGTAGTAGGTGTTGGCCACTTCGGCCGGTACCAGCAGACCGTCGTTCTCCAACCCTTTCTTCTCGCGCAGCGCCTGGAAGCGCTCAGGGCCGAGCATCCTGCCCAGCGTGTCGGGCGCGTCCACCGCGCCGTCGATGATGATGTGCGCGACGTGGATGCCCTTGCTTGCGAACTGCGCATTCAACGACTGGCACAGCATGCGCCGACCTCCCATGGCAGAGGCGTGCGAATGCTGGCCGGCATTGCCGCGCACCGCGGCGGTGGCCGACGTCACCAGCAGCGCCCCCTTGCCACGCTGCTCCATGTACGGAAACAGCACCTGCGCCAGGCGGAACAGGCCGAAGGTGGCCATGCGCCATCCCATCTCGAACTGCTTCAGCGTGGTGCTCGCCAGGCCGCGGTCGCCGATCTGCGCGCCCAGGTTGAACACCGCCACCGCGATCGGGCCGACGTCGGCCTCGATGTGGGTGACCAACTGCTCGATGCTGCCATCTTCCACCGCATTGAGCATGAAGCCACTGGCCGAGCCGCCCTCGGCCTCGATCGTGGTCACCAGCTGGTCGAGTCCGGCCCTGTCGGTGCGGCGCGCCAGGCAGGCGTGGTAGCCCTCGCGGGCAAAGCGTCTGGCGACGTTGCCACCGATGCCGGCGCCGGCGCCGAGGATCAGGCAGACGGTTTTTTTCATGGGTGGGGCGCGAGATCAGGCGCTGTGGTGTCGATGCGCACTGCCACGCTGCCGCGCACCTTCCCGTCCATCAGGGCCTGGGCCTTGGCTATGGCATCGTCCAGCGTGATCTCCTCCACCATGATCTCGAGTTTGGCCAAGTCGAGGTCGGTGGCCAGTCGGTCCGAGGCACGCTGACGGATGGTGTGGGGCGCCATCACCAAGTCGACACCCAGCAGACTGACCCCGCGCAGGAAGAAGGGATGCACCGTGGTTGGCAGGTCCTGACCCTGGGCCAGACCACAGGCGGCCACCACGCTACCGTAGCGCGTCTGCGCCAGGGCATTGGCCAGGCTATGCGAGCCCACGGCATCCACCACGGTTGCCCAGCGCTCTTTGTGCATCGACTTGCCAGGCTTGGCGAGTCCCGCGCGATCGATGATGGCGGACGCGCCGAGCTGGCGCAGATAGGCTTCTTCCGATGCTTTGCCGGTGGCTGCGACCACGGGTGGCGCAGGAAGGAGAGCAGGGCGACCGCCCTGCTTCCGACGCCGCCGGTGGCACCAGTGAACAGCACCTCGCCCACCCCTGGCGTGATGCCGTGATGTTCCAGCGCCAGCAAGCAGAAGCATGGCGATGTGGCCGGCGGTACCGATGGCCATGGCCTGTCGGGCCGCGAAGGCAGCGGGCAACCGGACCAGGCAGTCGCCCTTGAGCCGGGCGCGCTCCGCGCGGCAACCCCAGCGGGTCCCGCCGACACCCCAGCCGTCGTGCACGAAGCCATCGCCCGGGTTCCAGTCCGGATGCGACGACTCGAGCACCGTGCCGGCACCGTCGACGCCGGCCACCATCGGCCACTGTCGTACTACCGGCAGCTTGTTGGTGATGGCGAGGCCTTCCTTGCAGTCGAGCATGGAACAGGCCACCAGCACGGTCACATCGCCGGCCGGCAGGCGGGAGTCATACACAGATTGGACGGACGCCGAGAAGGCGGGGGAGTTCTCCAGCATGAGGGCCTTGAACATCATCGAATCGACTCCAGGGGAGCATGCGAAAAGGGTGCAGCTGTCCGTGCGACCTGCCAGCGGGCGCCGCAGGGCCTGTCGCCCCAAGTTGATGGGGACTGACGATCGGTGATCGATTGCCATTATGGACCGAGAAGTCCATAATTAAAAGCATGGCCCGCCCCGTTGAGTTCGATCGATCCCGAGCCGTGAACAAGGCGCTTGTGCTGTTCTGGCGAAAGGGCTTTCAGGCCAGCTCATTGAGCGATCTGCTCGAGGCCATGGGTATCGGCCGCAGCAGCTTCTACGCCGCGTTCGCAGACAAGCGCAGCCTTTTCATCGAGTGCCTGGATCTGTTCTGGGCACGCACGCTCCGAATCCTGCAGCGCGCCCGTGGCGAGATGCCGCCAGTCGACGCGCTGCAGAGCTTCTTCGAGCGGAGTTTCGCCAGCGCAAGCGGGGCGCAACGGAACCTGGGCTGCATGCTGGTGAACACCGTCCTCGAGATGTCCGATGTCGACGACGAACTCGCCGCGCGTGCCAGCCATCACCTGGGCGAGATGGAGCGCGTCTTCCGGGCCTGGCTGGAAGACGGCGGCGTGCCGCCGGCGCGCGCCGAGGAAATGGCTGCCATGTTGATGCTGTTCAATGAGGGCATCCGCGTCTCGAGCCGCCGCGGTTTGCCGAACGCGCAGCATCTGCAGGCCATCTCCTCCACCTTTCGACTCATACGGAGCGTTGCGGCATGACCGTGGAAGACACCCTGACCCAGTGGAACCAGCAACTCGAGGCCGTGCGGGCCAGCATGCTGCGCCACGGCGGCAAGCCCGGCATCGCGCGGCCGGCGATGGTCGCCGGCAAGTCCGGTCTGGACATCATGCGGGCCATGCTGGCCGGTGAGTTGCCTTATCCGCACATCGCGGACACGCTGGACTTCGGGCTGGTCGAAGTGGACGTTGGAAGGGCGGTGTTCCAGGGTACCCCGCAGCTCAAGCACTTCAATCCCCTGGGCGCTGTGCACGGTGGCTGGTATGCGACGTTGCTCGACTCTGCCCTGGGCTGCGCGGTTCACACCACCATGCCGGTGGGGCGTTCCTACACCACGCTTGAGCTGAGCGTGAACATCGTGCGGGCCGCCGCGCTGAAGACCGGACCGCTGCGTGCCATCGGTACCGTCCTGCATGCCGGTCGGCAACTGGCCACTGCCGAGGCGCGCATCGTCGGGCCCGACGGCAGGCTCTACGCCCACGGCACGACCACATGTCTGGTGTTCGACATGCCAGCCGCCGACAAGGACGGCGTGCCGGTCATCGCGGCGCTCGGGGGCGACCCTGCGGGAGGTGCGGGTGAATGACAGCAGACGCGGCGGCTTGTGGCTGGTGCTGCTCGCCGCAGCCGGCACTTACGCGCTCAGCATGGGCGCGCGCCAGACCATGTGCCTGTTCCTGTCGCCGCTCAACACGGCCACCGGCCTTGGGCTGACCAGCATCAGTCTGGCCTTTGCCTTCGGGCAGTTGTAATGGGGACTCACGCAACCATTCGCAGGTGCCATGGCCGACAAGATCGGTGCAGGCCGAGTGCTCTTGATCGGTGTGCTTCTGATCGCGTTCGGCACCTTCATCACGCCCTACATGACCAGCACTTGGGGGCTGATCCTGACCATCGGAGTATTGTCGGCAGGTGGGGCTGGCATGGCGGGGCCTGCGGTCCTGATGGCTGCGACAGCGCGGCTGCTCCCACTGGAACGCCGTGGCCTCGGGGCAGGCATCGTCAACGCCGGCGGTTCCTTCGGCCAGTTCGCCATGGCACCTGTCGCAGCCTCTCTGATAGTGGGGGTGGGCCGGGCCAACGCAATGCAGATCGTGGGGCTGCTGGTGCTGCTGTGTCTGCCCGCGGCGCTCGTGCTTCGCGGCCATTCGCGCTGGGCTGCGCCTGCCGGCCAGAAGGTCCTGGGAACGCGCGAAGCCATAGGCGATGCGCTGCGCAACCGCAGCTATCAGATTCTGAGCGTGGGCTTTTTCACCTTTGGCTTTCACGTCGCGTGCCTGGCCACGCACCTGCCGGGTATGGTCGCCTCGTGTGGCCTGCCGACCGCCTGGGCCGGCTGGTCACTGGCGCTGCTCGGCCTGTTCAATATGGTGGGCAGCGTCGCCATGGGATGGGCCATGAGCCGCTGGCGCATGAAGTCATTGCTGTCGCTGGCTTGCGCCGCACGCGCGCTGGCCGTGCTGGTTGTCCTGCTTGTGCCCAAATCTGGCCCGGTCCTGCTGTTCTTCGCCGCGGTGATGGGGCTGGCCTTCCTGGCCACCGTGCCGCCGACGGCGGGACTGGTGGCGAAGTTCTTCGGGCCCGCCAACATGGCCACGCTGGTCGGCCTTGTGTTGGTGGCGCACCAGATCGCCGGCTTCCTGGGGGCCTGGCTGGGCGGCAAGGTGTTCGAGGCTACCGGTTCGTACGATTGGATCTGGTACATCGATATCCTGTTGGCCTTGGGCGCGGCCCTGGTGCACCTGCCGATCCACGAAAGAGCGATGCGCCGTGCCGGGATGGCAGGGGTGGGCGCAGCGTGAACCCAGCCCGATATGCGTGGCATTTGAAGACAGCTTTCCACCTGATCCGGAGCACTCTCGCATGACCACATCTCGGCCGCCCAGGCAGTTCACCACCGTGGCCGGCCACCGCCTCGCGCACGTCGAGATGGGCCGCGGCGCCCCCATCGTGCTGCTGCATGGCAACCCCACGTCCAGCTATCTGTGGCGGGATGTCATGCCGCCGCTGGCCGGTCTGGGCCGCGTGATCGCGCCGGACCTGATCGGCCACGGTGATTCCGACAAACTGCCCGCGAGCCTGGGGCCTGGGCGCTATACGTTCGAGGGTACCTACGAGCTGCTCGCCGCACAGCTTGCATCGCTTGGCGCCGACCAGCGCGTCGTGCTGGTGCTCCACGACTGGGGCAGCGCTCTGGGCTTTCACTGGGCCCGACTGCACCCGCAGCAGGTGCGCGGCATCGCCTACATGGAGGGCATCGTCATGCCCCTGCCGTCCTGGGACGACTGGCCGGAGAAGGCGCGCGGCATATTCCAGGGCTTCCGTTCGCCCAAGGGCGAAGACCTGGTGCTCAATCGCAACCTGTTCATCGAAGGCGTGCTGCCCAGCTCGATCCTGCGCAAGCTTTCGGACGAGGAAATGGCGGCCTATCGTGCACCATTCGCGAAGGAGGAGGACCGGCAGCCAATGCTGAACTGGCCGCGGCAGATTCCCATCGCCGGGGAGCCGCCAGATGTCGTGGCCCTGGTGCAACACTACGCCCGGTGGTTGAGCGCCAGCAGCGTGCCCAAGCTTTTCGTCAACGCCGAACCGGGCTCCATCCTCGTCGGCGCGCAGCGCGAGTTCTGCCGGACCTGGACGAACCAGGAGGAAGTGACGGTGCCCGGCCTGCATTTTGTCCAGGAAGACTCGGGCGCGGCTATCGGCCAGGCCGTGGCGAAGTGGTTGTCCGGAATCGAATGAATGGGTGGAGCCGCATCCGATGTGGCGGCGAAAAATGGTCCGGGTACTCATCTCGACTCGGATCCTTGCCCGTCGAGACACAGGGCCTGACCTCGCGTTCCTGAAAGGAGACTGGCCAACATGCCCGTGTACATGGTGTACGTCACTGCCGGCCGTTTGAGACCGGAACAAAAAGGCGAGGTCGCCCGTGCCATCACGAGCGCACATCGGAAATTGACGGGGACGCCGCACGTCCTTGCGCAAGTCAGTTTTCAGGAGCAGGAACCCGGCAATGTCTTTCTTGGAGGAGTTCCACAAGGCAGCGACACGATCCTCGTCCATGGGCATCATCGTCTGGGGCGGCCCGCCGAAGTCAAGCGTCGACTGGCCGCGAAGATTGTGGAGGACATTTCCAGGGCCGCAAGCGTCGAGAAGAGGCACATCTGGCTCTACATCGACGAGATGCCGGCCAACCAGATGATCGAGTACGGGCGTTTCCTTCCGGAGCCTGGGCACGAGGAAGCCTGGTTCGATGACATTTCGGACGACGACAAAGCGTTCATGGACTCGAATGTGTACTCCGACATTCCGAACAGGACTTGATGACTGTCCGAATCCCAGACCTGCCACTGCCGGCTGAGAACGCGGCGGAGGGCCCCGCTCGCATTGGCCAGGACATGAAGTGTCAACGCTGGATAACGGGAGGGCTTCAGTGAAGAAGCACGAGCAAGCAGGGATCACGCTTACCCTGGAGAGGGTAACGGTCAGAACCGTATCGGTACCGCTGCGCCGGCCGATCGTCGCGAAAGTGGGCCAATTCACGCACTGGCCGCTGATCCTGATCGACCTGCACACGCGGGAAGGCATTGTCGGCCGCAGTCTTCTGGAGCCGTACGTGCGGAAGTCGTGCGCGGCGATTGCCAGCCTTATCCAAAACATCGCCGAGACTTTCCAGGGCAAGCCGCTGGCGCCGATCGACGTGTACGGCGACGCCATGAGGACGCTCCATTTGAATGGCCGAGAGGGCATCACGCTGATAGCACTGTCCGGCATCGACATGGCCATCTGGGACGTGCTCGCGCGCGCCGCCGGCCTTCCGCTGGCAAGCCTGCTGGGCGGGAGCCCCGGCCCCATCCGCGCGTACAACACCAACGGGTTGTGGTTGAGTCCCATCGAGACCCTTGGCAAGGAGGCGAAGTCGCTGGTCGCCCAAGGCGGATTCAAGGCCCTCAAGATGCGCCTCGGTCGGCCCAGACTGCAGGACGACATCGACGCCATCCGGGCGGTCCGCGATGCGGTGGGTGATGACGTTCTACTGATGACCGACTTCAACCAGGGCATGACATTCGGCGAAGCGCTTCAGCGCATGCATGGGCTCGACGACCAGGGGCTGTATTGGTTCGAGGAGCCGATCGTTTATGACAGTATCGACGGCTGCGCGCAGATCACGCGCGAGATCAGGACACCGATTCAGATCGGCGAGAACATCTATGGGCCGCGCGAGTTCTACAAGGCAGTGAAAGCGGGCGCGGCAGACCTCTACATGCCGGATCTGATGCGCATCGGCGGCGTCACCGGTTGGATGCGCTCTGCGGCGATTGCCGGCGCGGCGGGCCTGCCGCTCTCGAGCCATCTTTATCCTGTGGTTTCGGCACAACTGCTGCGCGTCAGCGAGTCGGCCGACTGGCTGGAGTGGAGCGACTGGGCCGAGCCCGTCCTGGCGGAACCGTTTCCGGTTACGGAAGGCTTCGCGCATGTGATGAACACGCCTGGCAGCGGGCTTGCCTGGGACGAAGCGGCAGTCAGGAAATTTTCGATCTGACGGTTGTTCCTGCCCGGCGGTTTGTTGCCGGGGCACACGAGGGGAGATCGAGGTGGACTACAAATCGATGAAGTTCGAGGTCCGTGATCACGTCGCCTGGATCACGTTCAACCGGCCTGAGGCATTCAACGCGATCAACCGCCAGGCGACAGACGAGTTCTACGATATCGTCAATCGCTGCAGCGTTGATCGGTCAGTCCGCGCTGTTGTACTGACGGGAACCGGCGATCGGGCATTCTGTGCCGGCGGCGACGTGGCCGAATTCGCCAGGAGCGGCGACGACGTCGAAATGCTTCTCCTTGAAATGACCACGGTCCTGCATGCCGGTGTTTCGAGGCTGGCGTGGCTGAGGGCGCCGGTCATTGCGGCAATCAACGGCGTGGCAGCGGGCGCTGGCCTGAGTTTCGCAGCGTGCTGCGATCTGGCCATCGCGGCAGACACCGCAAAATTCACCAGTGCCTACACGCAGATCGGCCTCACGCCGGATGGGAGTTCAACGTTCTTTCTGGCCCGGCTGATCGGACGACGCCGGGTCATGGAGATGTACATGACCAATCGCGTGCTGACTGCTCAGGAAGCCCTCGAATGGGGATTGGTGAATCGGGTCGTACCCGCCGCCGACCTCATGTCGGAAGTGACCAGGCTCGCGACGCAACTCGCCCAGGGCCCCACGGAGGCTTACGGTGGCGTCAAGAAGCTGGTGATGATGGCACCCAATGAAACTCTCGAGTCGCAAATGGAGCGGGAGACACGCCTCATCGCACAGATGAGCAGGACCAAGGACGCGCGGGAGGGGCTGAAGGCCTTCGTCGAGAAGCGCAAACCCGGTTTCGTCGGTGACTAGGGCCTGTTCACACCACGGACGCCAGATGCGTTGCCACCCGAAAAGTCGCGAGCGAGGCGCAAAACGAAGCCGGGGTTGGGCCCCGGCGAGGCTTTGCAACGACGCGCGCGGCTTTTCTGGTGGCAACCTGTGCGGGAATGGGCCTGCCAGGGCGCAGCG